>JAIUPE010000114.1 GCA_020160875.1 Pseudomonadota bacterium | reverse complement strand
CGGGCGATCGGGAGAACGGGTGTGCAGCTAGCGACTTTGCGCCTTCGCGATGGGCGCCGTCTTGTCAGTCAAATGCCGGGCGACGAAGTGACGGCGCGAGCCGTTGGTGTGTGCGTGAACACGCCGGAGCAAGCGCCGGACCTCGTGCTCTCGTTCAAGGGCGCCGATGATCAGCCGATCGCGCTTCACGCGCGCGAGATCGTCGGTATCGAGATGGACCCGCCCTATTGTCTGATCGAGAATTTCCTGTCCCCGGCCGAGGCCGAGCGGGCGATGGCCCATGCCCTCGCACACGAATCCGAATTCCGGGATTCAACGGTCTCCCTCGCGGCCAATCAGGGTGAGTTCAAGACCGACTATCAGCTCCGCCGTTCGCGCATCCTGGATAACGTCGGCGATGTGGCGCCGATGATCGGTCAGGCCTTGTTCAAGGCGATGCCGCGGATCTTTTCCGCGCTCGGCATGCCGCCGATCAACTTCCGTTCCATGGAGCTACAGCTCTCCGCGCATGGTGACGGCGACTATTTCAATACGCATACGGACAACGGGTTGCCGGACATTGCGCACCGTACCGTCAGCTATGTCTATTATTTTCACCGTGAACCGAAACGGTTCGCGGGCGGGCATCTCAAGCTCTACAAGACCGTGATTCACGAAGGCACGCATTCCTTCGGCGATCTGGTGGCGGATATCGATCCGCCCGGCAATGGCCTCATGGTGTTTCCAAGCTATATCCAGCACGAGGTTGCGCCCATCCAATGCCCGTCGTCCGCCCTTGAGGACCAACGGCTGACGTTGAATGGCTGGTTGGTGGCATAGCGCGAAAAGACGGATTTTCGCCTAAGTCGGTTTTCCGGCAAGGGCCCATGCCGATGAAAACTTAGAATGTTCCGCGCAGGCTGATCATGAACATGCGGTCCCACTCCGTCACATAGTTCTCGGTGCGTGAGATGGTCCCGGCGATGACGTCATTCGCGTAAACCACGCGACGCTGGAATTCCCGTGTCCGCTGCGGCATCAGGCCATAGCCTTCCACGCGCAAGGTGAGGCTTCCGGTCAGGGTCTTCTCGGCGAAGGCATCCAGGCGCGGACCTGCGCTCGACCACCTGTAGACGCGAATGTCGCTGAACAGGCGCTCACCGCCGAATTCGCGGTAGTTGACGCCGTAGTTGAAGCCCCACGCCGTCACGTCGTGGCGGAACCCGAGTTGCAGCTCATGATCCCAGACGTTGTCCGCGGCCTGGGTTTCGCCGATACGATGCTTGCGGCCGAGGAAAGCGTCGGTGCCCTGCGCCCTTTGACGCAGGTAGCGCGCGTCCAGCGTGACATCGGGCAGGCCGATCGCGGCCATGCGCACGCTGGCTTTGACTTCCGCGCCATAGTGTTTGGCTTTGCCGATGTTGCCCTGCGCCGACACCCGCGTGCCGTCCGGTTCCACGCGGAACAGGATGTAGCCGATGTGGTCTTCGATCTGGTTGTAGAAAGCGCGCGCTTCGATCAGGCCCTGATCGTCCGCCAATGTGCGCTGATAGCCCGTCTCGAATTCCCATTGCCGTTCCGGCCGGATACCCGGATTGCCTTCGTCGATCTCGTTATCGACCAGGTCGAACTGCGGGACGAACAGGCCAAAATCCAGCTGACCGACTTTCCGGTCGATCTTGAAGCGCAACTGATCGGACTTCGTCAGGTCATAGCGCAAATCCGCGCGCGGTTTTGGATAGACGTAGGTGTGTTTCACGCTGCCCGGAAAATTATTGGAGATGCGCGACATCTCCACAATGATCGAGCTGTTCAACGACAGATCCGGCGTGATCTGCCAGGTGTGGTTCGCGAAGGCCTCGCCCCGGATTTCCTGCACGCGCGCATTGCCGGTCGGGATGGCGATCTCTTCTACCTTCAGGTCGCCGTTGCGGTCGAAGAAAGGGCGCAGTTGCTGGTGCAAGACGTTGCGCGCCACTTCGCCGCCGAGTTCGAGCGTCTGGCCGGCGGCCAGCGGGAACGCGATGGTCGGGCGAACGATCGATTCGATATTCGTCGGAACGCGGATGTTGCGGTTTAGCTCCGTGACGGTGTTCCCGCTGATGAAGTTGCGGTACTCGTCGTTGGGATCGCGCTCATAGGAGTGGATGAACAGAACATTGAAGCGGGTGGTTCCGAACAAGGCTTCGTAGTCGCCGCCGACTTCCCACTGATTTTGCCATCCCTGATGGCCGCGTTTGATCTCCGTCGCGTTCAGGACCGGCGCGCCCGAGGTGTCGTAGCGCGTAATCGCGATATCGCTGTCGCTGTTGGCTTCGCGCGGCTCCATCGAACCGTTGAGGCGCAGAATGTTACCGTTCTCGAAGTTGTAGGTAAGATCCGCCGTCAAGGTGTACTGATTCTGAATGTATCGCGCGCGGTCGTTGCGCAGCTCGCGGATCACGCCGTTGGGGTAGAAGTAGCGTTCTGTCTTGGTCAGCTCGCGCCAATAAGGATAGCCTCGGTTCCAGGCGTCGCGGCGTACGCTCACGATATAATCCAGCGCACCCACGCTGTCGCTGTACGAGATAAGTCCGTCGCCGTCATAGACGTCATCGTCGTTGAAGCGGAAAGCCGCCTGCCATGAGCCCGAACCCGTGCTCACGCCTTCTTCGAGTACGACGTTGATCATCAGGCCTTCGCTTTGCACGTTGGCGTCGGCATTATTGCCGCGGATCAACTCGATGCGCAGCACGTTCGCGCTTTGGATGCGCTTCAGCGCCGCCAGGATCTGGTTCTTACCGGCGAATCGTTTGCCGTTGAGCAGGATCTGGTCGCCCGACGAACCGAAGCCGCGCTGTTGATTGTTGTGGGCGCTGAGGGCGTCGAGGATGGACGATGTGCCCGGGACGCGGCGCACCATATCCTCGGCGGTCACGGTATCGTAGCGCTCGAAGTAGGCGCGGTCATACACCTGTGTCGACCCCACCGCGTCCTGCGCGCGGACGTCAACAGTCACAAAAAAAGCGGCCAGGCTGAAGGCCAGGCGGCCGCATACGACGCTTCGCAAGACTGTTTCCTCCCCAGAATTGGGGGCAGTCAACGATGGTCCATCTGTTCGCGCAAGCAAAAAAAGGTATTTAAATGTAACCGGAATGCAGCCTTTGGGATCTCGATCGGCTCAGATCGGATACACGAGCCGGACAGGGTGGGGATCCAGGGCAATGCGAAGGGGAAGGGTCGCGATAATATCGCCATCGGCCTGCACGGGTTGTCCCGTCCCGCCCACGATGACTTCGCGCGCCGCAATCAGCTGCACATCCTGCCATGCCGTGATCTTTCCCAGCGCGAGGGCGATCGCATATCGGATCACGCTGAGCCAGCCGCGGCCGTTCATGAGGACGACGTAGAACTTATCCTCACCAAGGGAGGCGTCGGGCGCGGCGATGAAGGGGCCGCCGTATCGCCGCCCCTTGCAGGCCACCATCGATACCGGCCGGTAGGCGACGCCGTCGATGGTGACTTCATGGGCGTGGAAGCCGTACTGCACCGCCTGGCGCATCGATTCCCAAACGTACGCGAAGGGACCCAGCAGCTTTTTCAGCCTCAATGAAACGCGGCTCACCACCACGGCGTCGAAACCGACGCCGGCCATCATCGTGAAGCGCCGGCCATTGGCGCGGCCGACATGCACCGTACGGATCGGACCTTCGGAAAGGGTGGCGGCGATTTTCTCGGGCGTGCGCACAAGACCGATTTCCTCGGCCAGCACGTTGGCGGTGCCCAAGGGAATGATGCCGAGCGCCACGTCATTACCCTCGAGACCGTTGATCACCTCGTTCACCGTGCCGTCGCCGCCGCAGGCGGCCACCACGTCATAGGAGGACGGCGACACGGTGCGGGCCAAGGCCTCGGCATGGCCGGGCCCCGTGGTCTCGATCACGTCGACCTGACACGACGCGGCCCTTAACTGCGCCACAACGCGGTCAAACCGTGTCCGGCGCGCGCCGCCAGCCGCGGGGTTGAAGATGACGAGGATCCGCCGCGCGCTCATGGCTATTCGAAGTAGTGAGAGAAGGCGGTGTTGAACTCGAGACGCTTGTCTTCGGCACAGGCGTCCGTGTCGCCCTCGCAGTTGCGGAAGGCCGCGCGCTGGGCGAGCGACAAGTCGTCAAGGCCGAACCCGAACCGCTCCAGTGCCGCTGGCGCCAGCATCACGATATCGAGCGGTTTGGGCACCGGTTTATCGCTATCGCCGTCGCAGGCGAAGTTCACGCAACGCACGTCGTAGGTCGTCAGATGCCGGGCTTTTTCGCTGCTGATGAAGCGTAAGGTGAACTCCGGTTGATGGTCGCCGAAAGTCACCACGCCCGCACGGCGGCCGCGCGCCTTCAGGGCGGCCATGAAATCCCCGTACGCCTTATCGGCGGCATCGAAGCGTTCGATATAGTCCGTCAGCGGATCTTGCGTCGCATGCGGGCCATGCTGACTGATGGTCAGCATGAAGGCGACGACCGGCTTGTCCGAGCCCTCGAGCTTTTTCAACATCGCCTTGTAGAAGGCTTCATCCGGGATCTTCCAATCCCAGCCCGTCGCGATGCCCAGCGATTGGGCGTCGTAGAACTCATCCACGCCGATGGAGGCGTAGAAGGGGGCCGCATTGATGAAGAAACCCGGCACCGGATAGAAAACGACAGTGCGGTAGCCCAGTTTCTTCAGCTCGGTGAAGATCGACCGGTGGACCCGGCCTTCAAGCTGATGGAACACATAAAGGCCGTCGCCGCCGAACTCCTGCGGGCGCATCTGGGTGGTCAGCGAGAATTCCGTGCGCCACGTTCCGCCGCCGTATGTGTGCACCTTCAAAGGGCCGCGCTGCGCGGCGGTGCCGGCGAACATATGCTGCGACTTGTGTTCGGGACGCAGGATCTCGGGAAGGAACGTCGATTCCTGCAGCAGGAAGAAAATGTCCGGGCGTTCCGCCGGCGCCGTCAGGCCGTGATGCTCCGCCGGGGAGGGGGCGGCCTGCGCGTTGGCGATCAGATGCAACTGCGGGCTCGGCGCCTGGGTCGATTTCACGAAGGTCTTGATCGTCGGCAGAGTCAACGCCGGATCCCAGATCGCAATCTGCGGCTCCGTGCGCATGGCATAGATGCAGAATCCCGAAATCAGCACGAGCGCGGCGATGCCGCCTTTTTCAAAAAGGGTAAACGGGCCGGAGCCTTTGAGCAGGGCCTTCCCGTAGAAGAAGATCGCGGCCAACGTAAGCGCGATGCCGGACGCCACGCGCCAATCGTTGTACGCGAGCATCAGCACGTTGCCACGCAGGAAGAAATGATCGTAAGCGACAAGAGGGATATTGGTGACAAACGCCTTACCGACACTCACCGCCAGGAGGACGGCCGCGGGAAGCAACGATAGCGTCGTGAGAATCAGCGGATGTTTGCCGCGCGCCGCGCCCAACGCGAAGAACGGTAGAATCAGCAGCGCGACATATGGGTCGTTGTACGCGACGCTATAGATGGCTGCCGCGGCGACGAAGAGGAACGCGAGCGCCAGGCGGACATCGATGCGGGGAGCCGAGCCAAGCGCTCGTTCACTCATGAATACTTCCAGACAAACGCCGGCGGAACGTTCAAGAGTTCGAGGCCAGCCAGCTCGCTCTTGGCAAAGATGCCGGCGAGCGGATCGTGCGGGAAGTACGTGTAGGTGACGAGCTCGGCGATCATGCCGGCCTTGTAGGCCTGTGCGATGCCCTCACGCAGGAATTCGAACTCGGAATTGTTTACGCTTGGGATGCTGCTGATCACCACGGTCGGCGTGGCGAGGTGTGCCAGCGCCGGCAGCGCGCATGTGTCGAGGATCGTGCGCTCCGGAAAGATCGTCTTCAGATGCTCGAAACGCGTCTTCTCGCGCTCGACGCTCACGGTGGACTCAGGCAGCAGCGCCGTCACGGAGCCAAAGCCCGCGCCGAGTTCGAGGATCGGCAGGCTCGGGTCGCTGATGGCATTACGCATGCGCCGCGCCAGGAACTGCGAAGATTCGCAGATCGCGCCGATGCTGCTCGTCCATGACGCAAAATTTCTAATCCGCGTCGCGATCTTCGTGAGTTCGCGATCCAGTCCGGATAACGCACCTAAGTTCTGCATATAACTCCCACTACTCCCCATCAGCCCCGGCCTATAGGTCATATTTCTGTAATCGGAATTCAAGGCGGGATTAGGGTGGATATTTATATATATTTTTCAATAGCTTAGCTTGAGGCAAATCAAGACTCGTCAAAAAACGGCCGCAAAGGGCAGCCCAAACCGGCAATCGGGCTGCCCGATTCTTGTTGTGATTGCAGCGGTTTAGGCGGCGAGGCGGCGGGAGGAGCGCTTTTTCAGGCGGTGGCCGACGCTGACGATGGCCGCGATCGCCGGCATCAATTCCTTGCCGAGATCCGACAGCGCATATTCCACGGACGGTGGCGAGGTGGGTTTCACGTCACGGTGTACCACGCCCATCTCCTCCAACTCGCGCAGCCGATGCGTGAGGACCTTGGCCGAAATCTTTCCGATATCGCTGCGCAGCTCGCCGAAGCGGCGCGCGCCGCCGCTCAGGTTCCAGATGATCGCCGGTGTCCATGCGCCGCGCAGGAACGCCATGCACTCGCCGATGGGGCACTGCGGTTCGGGCGATTTGTTTTTGCGTACGGTGAGGGCCATGTGATGCCGCCTTCCAAAAATCCGTTACGGCGCGGAAACGGACTTACCGCCCGGAAACCGGATAATAATGATATCCGAACGATACCTGGTTTACAAAGGTAACTCGATCGCTTAGCTGTCGGAGCATGCCTATGGAAATGACAAAGCGCTTTGGGCTTCAGCATCCTGTCGTGCAAGGCCCGTTCGGTGGCGGTCTGTCGTCGCCGCTGCTTGCGGGCACGGTCTCCAATCTCGGCGCCCTTGGATCCTACGGCGCCGAACATCTCGCACCGGAAGATATCCTGAAACTCGCGGCCGACATCCGTGCGCGCACATCTCATCCTTTCAATCTCAATCTTTGGGTTTCCGTCGCCGACCCTGGCGGCGAGGAGCTGACGGAAGCCGAGTTCGAACGCCTGTGGCCGTTATTCGAGCCTTACTACCGCGAACTCGGCGTCGCGAAACCGGAACGCCCGCAGCGTTTGCATGCGCCTTTCGCGGACCAGTTCGAAGCGATGCTCGAAGCCGCGCCCGCGGTGTTCAGCTTCGTCTTCGGCATCCCGACGGCGGACCAACTCGCTCGCTGCCGCAAGAAAGGCATCTTCACCGTCGGCACCGCGACGACCATCGCCGAAGCCGTCGCGCTCGACGAAGCGGGTGTGGATGCCATTGCCGCTACGGGGCTCGAGGCAGGTGGCCACCGTGTGTCCTTCATGGCCTCGTCCGAGGACTCCCTGACGGGAACGTTCTCGCTCGTGCAGATTGTCGCGCCGCGCGTGAAGGCGCCTGTGATCGCCGCCGGTGGTGTGGTCGATGCCCGCGGTGTGAAAGCCGCGCTGATGCTGGGCGCCGCGGGCGTCCAGGTCGGGACCGCATTTCTCGCCTGCGATGAATCCGGGGCGAGTCCCGAGCACCGCGCCACGCTGTTCAGCGACCGCGCGCAGCATACGGTGCTTACGCGCACCTATTCCGGGCGTCTTGCGCGTGGCGTCCGCAACCGCCTTTATGAGGAAATGCCGCGCAACATCGCGCCGTATCCCATTCAAGGATGGTTCCTCAACAAACTCAAAGCTGCCGCGCGGGCGCAAAACCGCACCGATCTCGTGTCTGTTTGGTGCGGTCAATCCGCGCCGAACCTCAAGCACCACACCGTCGCGGCTCTGATGGCCGATCTCACCAACCTCTAACGTCAGGAGTTTTCCATGTCTTATCAACTCTACTACGCACCCGGCGCTTGCTCCCTCGCCCCTCACATTGTTCTGCGCGAGCTCGGCGAAAACTTCAGCTTGGTGAAGGTCTCCACCAAGACTCACGAAACCGAAGACGGGAAGGACTTCTACAAAATCAATCCGAAAGGCTACGTGCCGGCCCTCGGCCTCGGCAACGGCGAAGTCCTTACCGAAGGCGCCGCCATCACTCAGTTCCTGGCCGACAACAAGGCCGGCTCCGATCTCGCGCCGCGCGCCGGTACCATCGAACGCGCCCGCGTGAATGAATGGTTGGTCTTCATCAACAGCGAAATCCACAAGACCTTCAGCCCGTTGTTCAACCCGGCCACCACCGACGAACAGAAGAAGGCCATCAAGGAAAAGCTGGCCAGCCGTTTCGATTTTGTCGAGAAGTCCCTGGGCGAGCGCTCCTATTTGACCGGCGAGAAGTTCACCATCGCGGATGCTTATTTGTTCACTGTCGTGAATTGGTCGAACTTCACTGGTATCGACATCGGTCCTTGGCCTAAGCTGAAGGCGTTCCAAGCGCGTGTGGCGGCGCGTCCGCACACGCAGGCCGCTATGAAAGCCGAAGGTCTTATCTGAGCCAATTTGCGATCATCGTTGCGGTCGGACCGTGGGACCCTTCGTCCTGGCGTGCGCACTTCCAAGTTGCCGCGAACGGGCGCAAGGTCCACTTCTGGCCGCAAGATGGCGCGATCAAACTCACCTCGCCTTACGTCATCTGCGCGTGGAAAGCGGACCCGAAACTTTATACGGAGTTCCCCGATCCACGCGCGGTCTTCTCCCTCGGTGCCGGGGTCGATCACCTGGCGCCGCTGAGAGGGCGCGCGGACCTTCCGGTTTATAGGGTCATCGATCCGGACCTTTCGGCCCGCATGGCCGAATACGTGACGTTCGCCGCGCTTTATCTGCACCGTCAGATCCCGCTCTATCTTCGCCATCAACGGCAACGTGTCTGGGATCCGCCCGATCAATTGGCGGCGTCCAGCGTTCATGTCGGTCTTTTGGGAACAGGGGTCATGGGGCAGGCCAGTGGCAGGGCTCTGCAAAGTCTCGGTTTCCAGGTCACCGGCTGGGCGCGCAGCGCGCGGCCGGGCTCGGCCTTCCCCGTTCATACGGGCCGCGACGCGCTCGGCGCGTTCCTTGAGGACGCCGATATTCTGGTCAATGTGCTGCCGCGCACGGACGAAACAACCGGGCTCGTGGACCAGAGCGTCTTCGCGCGGTTGGGCCGGGGCCGGCCGGGGCCGAAGTTTTTCGTGAACGCCGGGCGCGGCGACACGGTCGTGCAAACCGATATGATCGCGGCCCTTACATCCGGCGTGCTGCACGGCGCAGTGCTGGACGTATTCACGCCCGAGCCGCTTCCCGCCGACAATCCGTTGTGGAGCATGGACAACGTACTGATTACCCCGCATGTGGCGGCGGATTCCAATCCGCTCACCATTGTCCCGCGGGTGCTCGAGGATATCGCCAGCCTGGAGCGCGGTGAAAAGCCGGCCGGCATCGTTGACCTCGTACGCGGATATTAGGGGTTATGGCCACCGGTCTCGATAAGATCGATCTTAAGATCCTCGCGGAACTGCAAGAGGACGCATCGCGCTCCTCGGCGGAGATCTCGGAAGTTGTCGGCGTTTCGACATCGACATGCGGCAATCGCATCAAGCGCCTGACGGCGGAGGGTTACATCAAGAAAACGGTTGCGCTTTTAAGCCGCGACAAGCTCGACATGCGCACGCAATTCTTCGTGAAGGTGAATGCACGGCAGCACGATCCGCAGTACATCCGGGATTTCACCGAGCGCATGAAAGTCATGCCGGAAGTGCTGGAGTGCCATCTGATGAGCGGGCAGTTCGACTATCTGCTGCGAGTCGTTGCTCAGGACGCGGAGGATTACGAGCGAATCCATCGCACGCGACTCGCGCGCCTTCCCGGCATTCAGCCCGTGCAGGGCGATGACTGGCTGCGGCTGGTCGGCGTGGAA
>JAIUPE010000113.1 GCA_020160875.1 Pseudomonadota bacterium | reverse complement strand
CTGCCGAAACGCAGCGGCATCGCTCCGCCATCAGCAAGCGCCGTCCCGTTCGTGTTCAGGAAGTAGTTCAGCAGCGGCACGCCCACTGTCACCGCGCTACCACCCAACATGCCCTTCAGGACACGGCGTCTGTCTACGTTTGAAAAGTTCACCACAACCAAATCCTCCTCATGACCTCTCTGGCTCTGTTATTTCGTGTTTCCCGACGTTTTTCGCAATGCGCGAAGTGCCTAGAGCCAGTGCGGCGAAACTTTCGGCCGGGCGGGCATGGCGCGCCCACAAAGGGGGCCATCGCCAAAATCAGCTGTATTCTCAAGTACTAACACATCCGCCGCGGCCGCTGGCGCCGCCCGAACGCGCATCCTTAAGCTATGAAATAATTGTAAGCGCTTTATGTCATGCTCGAGAAGCGCGCAAAAACGCGTCCAGCGTGGGTCTCACCACCCAAAAAGCTTCTGACTTCAACGCCGCGCGAGCAATTGAATTTATTAGCCGCTTTGCCTTGAGAAAAAATACAACGAGCAAAAGTTGTGCCCGTAAATAGAGGGTTTGTGAACGCCTCCTCTTTCAAAAAATCGCGGCGCGTGCTTGGCAAAGATTCCGATTGAGGGCATGGTGGGCGCTTGTTCAGGGACCGCCATTCTCTTCATGCGTAAGCGCCTGCCGCCACTCAACCCGCTCCGCGCCTTCGAGGCCACCGCGCGCCATCTTTCGGTCTCGCGGGCCGCGAAGGAGCTCAATGTGACGCCCGGAGCGGTCAGTCATCAGGTGCGCGCCCTGGAAGAAGCGCTGCGCGTGAAGCTGTTCCGCCGCACGGCGGGACACCTGCAGCTCACGTCCTATGGGTCGGCCTATCAGCCCGCCATCGCGGCGGCCTTTGATTCTATCGCCGAGGCCTCAGCCCTGCTCACCCGACAGAAAACCGAAGGCGATCTCGTCGTGAGCTGCGTGCAGGCGCTCGCGTCCTTCTGGTTGATCCCGCGTCTCGGCGGTTTCGCCGAGCGTTATCCCGACATCCGTTTGAAACTGGTGGCGGCCGAGGAGGCCGATCCAGCCGATGTGGACGTGGCGATCCGCTATGGCGTGGGCCCCTGGCCCGGCTTCCACGCACAGCTCTGGTCTCACATGGAGCTATTCCCCGTGTGCAGTCCGACCCTGGTCAATCAGAAGCCCTTGCGCAGCGTGGCCGATCTTGCGGCCCATACCCTCATCCACGGCGATGAAGACGGCAATGAGTGGCAGATGTGGCTGCAAGCCGCGCGAGCCCCCACCATGGTCGGCGCGCGTTATCTCAAACTTTCGAACTGGCACCTCGCCATCGAGGCCGCCATTTACGGCCACGGCATTACGCTGGGCGACAACATCACGACGTCCAGCCTGCTCGCGGAAGGCAAGCTCATCGTGCCGTTCGGCGGAACGGTGCCCGCGACGGGGGCATTTTACATCGTCTGCCGCAACGAGTTGCGCAACGCGGCGACCTTGCGCGCCTTCACCGACTGGCTCAACAGCGAACTGATGCCTGAAAAACGCATCACGGCCCCGCCTCCGGCGAAGAAGGGCCGTAAAGCCAAAAGCGCCGAGTAGGCGTTTAGGCTTTTTGGGCGCGCCAGCTCACGGGCGCGATGCGCGGCACGATCCAAAGCCAGCACACACAGCCCGCAGCGAGAACGATACCCGCGAAAGTGAACGCACCGTTAAATCCGCCCATCTGATCGACGATGATTCCCGTCAACATCGGCGCGATCAAACCGGCTGTGTTTCCAATGGCGTTCTGAACACCGACCCAACGGCCCGTGGCCTGCGGACCCGCCATGATCTGTGCGATCGTGTAATAACCCGGTGACGCGGCGCCCAAGAGCACGTTGAAGATGAACAGCGCGATCGTGAGTTCCAAAACATCGCCATAAGCCATGACAAGCATGCACGCGATACCGCCGATATGGAACGCGGCCATCACGCCTTTATAGACGATGTCGGCGTTTCGGCCGGCACGCACCCATCGGTCGGTGATCCACCCCATCGCGAGCGCGCACACCGCGTTGGTCAGATAGGCCAACGCGCCCATAACAGCCATGTCGTAAATCGAGAACCCGCGCTCCTTGACCAGATAAATCGGGAGCCAGGTGAGGATGAAATAAAGTCCGTAGTTGCCCGAGAACAGTCCCAGCGCCACACCCCACAGCGCCCGTTGACGCAAGATTTGCGGGAAGGCCGGTTCGTCCGCGCTCACGTCCGACGTCGCGCGCGGCGCGATGATGACACGGCTCCAAGGGAGGAGCCACACCAGCGACAAGGCGCCAAACACGAAGAAGATCGGACGCCAGCCGTATTCGGCCATCAAGATCCCCCCGGCCAGCGTGCCGATGGCGGGGCCGAGCAAATATCCGAAACTCATGACCCCGTTAGCCACACCGAGGCGGCCTGCATCCACGACCTGCGCAAGGATTTTCGATGAGCAAGGGAACGACGCGCTTTCACCGATGCCGAGAAGTAGGCGGAAAACGAGCAACATCGCGAAACTGGTCGAAAATCCGGTAAGGAATGTCGCGAGCGACCAGATCGCGACGCCGGCGAGCAACACACGATGCGCGCCAAAACGCTCGGCAAGCCAACCAACCGGGATCATGGCGAGGACGTAGCTGTAATAGAACGCCGACGCGAGAAGACCGAACTGCGTATTGGTGAGACCCAAATCCTCTTGAAGCTTGGGGCCCGCCGTCGCGAGGTTGCCGCGATCGATGTAATTGATGAACATCGCGATGGTGATCAGCGCGACAACGCGTGTCTGACTTGCCGGCGCGCGGCCGGTCGTTGCAACGGTCATGTGGAAGCCCCCTAGATCGGACCGAGTGTAGAAACCCGCGTTCGCGCCAGCAAATAAAATGCATTTGCGTTGCGCTGTGAGGCCGATTCCAAGAAATCAGTGAGAAAATCTCACGTCGATTTGTGCGCGCGAACGGCCTATTTTTTGGCTCCGGATCCTAGGAGATGCACATGAATGCTCAGAACGACGTGGCCGGCGAAGCTTTCTCGCTGAAGCGCCGCAACCCGAACGGCGGTACCAAGCCGTTGACCAAATGGGGCTTCCGCAACGAGACCGATGTCCTCACCGACGTACTTTTGTGCAAACCAACCTATGGCCGCCACCTGGCCACGAGCTCACTGTCAAAGAAGTACCTGCGCGAAAACCCCGCCAACATGGACGTGGCGCGCAAGCAGCACGATGAGCTCGTCAAAGCCTATGAGAGCTTTGGTGTGAAGGTGCACCTCGCGCCGCCGCAACCGGACCTCCCGATGCAACACTACACCCGCGATTCCAGCGTGATGACGCCCTGGGGTCCGATCATCACGGCGATGGCCCAGTGGTGGCGCCGCGGCGAGAACTATGCCGCTCTCCGCCACTATGAAACCCTCGGCATCCCCATCTATGACATGGTCACGGCCGGTACCTTCGAAGGCGGCGATTTCAATGTGATCGAAGACGGCGTCCTGCTCCTCGGCTGCGGCGGCGCCCGCACGCAAGACGAAGGCGCCGATCAGGTGAGAAGCTGGGTCGAGAAGGAAGGCTGGGAAGTCCGCATGGCTTACTTCGACGAATATTATGTGCACATCGATCTGATGGTCGTTCCGATCGCGCACAAGCTGACGGCCGTATGCATCGAATGCACCGAGCCCGGCATCATCCAGTGGCTGAAGGACAAGGGCCACGAACTCATTCATGTGCCCTTCCAAGACACCATGACCCTTGGTTGCAACTTCATGTCGCTGGGCAAAGATCGCGTGGTCGCGCCGAAAAGCAGCCAAACGCTCATCAAGCAACTGAAGGCGCGCGGTTTCGAGGTGGCGGAAGTCGAGATGGCCGAGCTTTCGAAAACCGGTGGTGGCATCCACTGCATGGCGCAGGCTCTTCGCCGCGTTCCCGCCTAATGCGCCGGAAAGCTCTCTCCGTGTACGTGCTGGCCCTGGCGCTCGGGGGCTGCACGCATGCGAAGAAAAATGAAATGATCGAAGCCGCATTCGACTGCACCGGCGGCGCACGCCTATCGGTGACATTCGACAACAAGACCGGCGTCGCCGTCGTCCGCACACAAACCGGCGGCATGCATGTGCTCATCCACACCATCAGTGGATCAGGCTATTCCTACGAAGCCGAAGGACGAAAGCTTCGCGGCAAGGGCCGTGAAGCGATCTGGACGGATGCGAGCGCCGCGCCCCTTACCTGCCAGGAGCGCGGCAACTAACTCAGTGTTTCGTGCGCTGCGCGGCGATCATCTGTTGATAGCCGGCTTCGATCGCCCGCGCGAACCTATCCGTATCGAACAGCGGTGACGTGGCGCGGTTCTTGCGCACCTTCTCCTTCAGGGTTGCGAGACGCGCGGGGTCCTTCGCCAAGGCAATGGCCGTCTGCTCGACCTCATAGAGGTTCTCGAAAATCAGTTCCTTGAGATCCATGGCCGTCAGTAGACTGGCCGCCACGCGCGAGGCGAACGTCTCGCCAGGACATGTGATCACGGGAAGGCCGGCCCACAGCGCGTCGCTCGCCGTGGTGTGCGCGTTGTAAGGGTATGTATCGAGGAAGAGATCGGCGTGTTCATGCCGCGCGAGATGCTCCTCGGGTGAAATGCGCTCGGCGAACACCAGACGTTTCTTCTCGATGCCGCGGCGTTCGGCCTCCCACTGCAAATTCTCCGCCGCGGTCGGATTGTCGGCGATCAGCCACAACACACTATTCGGCACGGAATGCATGATGTTCATCCACACATCGAAGATGTACGGCATGATCTTGAAGTTATTGTTGAAGCAACAAAAAACGATCGCGTCTTCGGGGAGACCGAGCTCGGCGCGCGTGAACTTACGGTCCGAGATTTTGCGTTTCCGGTCATTGACCTGATAGCTGTCCGGCATCCGCACGACTTCCTCGGAATAGTGCTGCACGGACGCATCGGGGATGATCACGTTGTCGGCGATGATGTAGTCCATGTACGGCGCGCCGACCGTGCCGGGGTAACCCAGGTAGTTGATTTGAATTGGCGCGGCGCGGTGCGCGAAGATGCCGATGCGATGGCCGACCGTGATGCCCTTAAGGTCCACCGCGATGTCGATCTCCAGTTCGCGCGCGAGTGCCGCGATCTCGCGGTCGGTCTTGCCGCGCACGTCGATGAACTGGTCGGCGCCCGCCTTCAGGCGCTGCTGCATCTCATCGTCGGTGGCCGGGCCGAAGGAAAAGGCAAAGACCTCGAAGTTCTTTCGGTCATGGCGCTCGAACAGCTCGGCAATGAGATGCGCTGTGGCGTGACGGTGGAGGTCCGCCGAGAAATAACCGACGCGGATGCGGTCGTGATGCGGATAGCTCGCGACCGGGCCCAGCACCTTTTGCTCCGGTGCGTTGCTCGCGATCCATGCTTCCGCCGCTTTGCGCTGCAAGTCCGGCCGATCGATGAGCGGCAACATCGCCCACGGCGGTGCGCCAGGCTCGCCCCTATCGAGCTGCGCGCCAAGGGCCGGCAGCGCGCGCTGGAAGCCATTCCAGTCGCAGATATAAATCTTGTTCAGAAGGCGCAGCCCGGCAACCAGCGGATAGTTGGGGTCGATCGCCATCACCTGCTCGAGGCTGGCGATCGCGGCCTTCGGCTGCTGCAGCTCGGTGAGGATGCTACCACGATTGTTATGAGCATTGGGATTGTCCGGCTGCAACTCGATCGCCTTGTCCAAGCTGGCGAGCGCCCCCGCGGCATCGCCCCGGCGGTGCTGCAGGACCGCACGATTGATGTAGGGCGAGGCGAAATTCGGCTCGATACGAATGGCTTCGTTGTAGCTGGCGAGCGCGTCGTCGTCCTTTCCCATCGAAGAAAGCGCGAGGCCCAGGCCGTTCAAGGCCATGATGAACTTGGGATCGCTGGCGAGCGCGGCGGTGAAGCGGGTTTGAGCCCCGTCATAGTCGCCCGTGCGCAGGAGGGTGATGCCCGCCTCATAGAGCGTCTCGGCTTCGGATTTCGACATGGGTCCTACAAAGAAGATTTGACTGGTCTGCCCTATCGCATAGGGCAAAAAGCTCTGGCGGCGCAAGGGAGCGCGGCATAGAGCCGCGCACCGTTTGGCAGGGGTCCGCAGCTGTTGTAGTGATCATACATACCGCCCTCCCCTTTGCAGGAGCCTCCATGATCGATCTCCACTACTGGACCACGCCCAACGGCCACAAGATCACGATCTTCCTGGAAGAAGCCGGTCTTCCCTACAACGTAATCCCGGTGAACATCGGGACCGGTGAACAGTTCAAACCCGAATTCCTCAAGATCGCCCCCAACAACCGCATTCCGGCCATCGTCGACCACAAGCCGGCGGACGGCGGCGCACCGGTGAGCCTGTTCGAGTCCGGCGCCATTCTGCTCTATCTCGCGGAAAAGACCGGTAAGTTCATCGCGGCCGACATCCGCGGCCGTGCCGACACCCTGCAGTGGCTGTTCTGGCAGATGGGCGGGCTGGGCCCCATGGCGGGCCAGAACCACCACTTCAACCGCTATGCGCCGGAGCAGATTCCCTACGCCCAGGAGCGCTATGTGAAGGAGACAAACCGTTTGTACGGCGTGCTCAACAAGCGGCTTGCCGACCGTGAGTTCGTCGCCGGCCCCTACTCCATCGCCGACATGGCCTCGTATCCATGGATCGTGCCGCACGAAGCGCAGAAGCAGAACCTTGCGGACTTCCCGCACCTCAAACGATGGTTCGAAACGATCCGCGAGCGGCCGGCAGTCAAACGCGCTTACGCCATCGCTGATTCGTTCAAGACCCCACCGACGATGAGCGAGGATGCGAAGAAAGTGCTGTTCGGACAGACCGCCTCCGTCGTGAAATCGTAAACGCGGCAATGGCGCCAACAGCGGCCTCCGCCGGTGTTGGCGCCACCCTAATAAAAAACATTAAAAATCAATATATTAATGTTGAAACAGGGCCTTCCGCGAAGAGCTCTTGCCGCCCGGGCCCCGGGACGTTGTAGCCTCGTGCTTCCATGGGGGATTTAAAACAGGGGCGGGTTCAGTGAAAAACTTCACGCGTTTTCTCTCGCAGGCGGTTGTCGCCTGTTGTGCATTTTCCGGCGCGGCCAGCGCACAGGATGCTGTCGCGAAGAATTACGGCGCGGCGGCGTCACGTATTATCGCGGAGGCGACCTCGGCGCAGAGCGCGACCGGTGCTTGGAATCGCCTCGCCGAACTCACAGATAAATATCCTGGCAGGCTCAGCGGCAGCGCGAATCTTGAAGGCGCGATCCGCTGGGCCGAAGGCGAAATGAAGAAAGACGGCCTTGCCAACGTGCGGGTCGAAAAGGTCATGGTGCCGCATTGGGTGCGCGGCGCCGAAAGCGCAGCCATCGTGCGCCCCTATCCCGCGCCGCTGGTGATCGCGACGCTGGGCGGCAGTGTCGGGGGCAAAGTGGAAGCGGAAGTCCTCGTCGTCAAAAGCTTTGAGGAACTGGATAAGCGGGCAGCGGAAGCCAAGGGCAAGATCGTGCTCTTCAACGTCGCCTTCGACGAAAAGGCCGAGCCGTTGTCCGTTTACAAGGTCGTCACCACGGTGCGCGGCACGGGCGCGTCGCGCGCGGCGGCGCATGGCGCCGTTGGCTCTTTGGTTCGCTCCGTGGGGCCCGTGGGGCATCGCACGCCTCATACGGGCGGCATGCGCTATGACGAGAAATTCCCCAAAATCCCGGCCGCCGCCGTTTCGGCGGAAGACGCCGACAAGCTGCAGCGCATGCAAGATCGGGGCGAGAAGACCGTCGTACAGATGTCGCTCGGCGCGCAGATGCTGCCGGATGCGGAATCCGGCAACGTGATCGCGGAAATCAAGGGCCACGAGAAACCGGACGAGGTCGTGCTCATCAGCGGCCACCTCGATTCCTGGGACATCGCCGCGGGTGCCATGGATGATGGTGGGGGATGCGTGGCGATGTGGGAGGCCTTGCGCGTCCTCAAGCGCCTCAATCTCACGCCGCGCCGGACGATTCGCCTTGTTCTCTTCACCAATGAAGAGAACGGAACCCGTGGCGGCACGACCTATCGCGACTCATATAAGGACCAGCTTTCCAAACACGTCCTTGCGATGGAATCCGACGATGGCGTCCTGCCGATCGAAGGTTATGACTTCGCGGGCACGCCGAAGGCACGCGAGACGATTGCGCAGATCGTGAAGCTCTTGGCCCCGATTGGCGGCACGACGCTGAATGACGGCTTCAATGGCGCGGATATCACGCCCATGGTCACGGCGGCCAAGATTCCCGCCATGTCGCCGGATGTGGATATGAAGCGCTACTTCTATCTGCACCACACCCCAGCCGACACGGTCGACAAAGTCGATGCGAATGAGATGGCGCGCATGACGGCAGCAATGGCCACCATCGCCTATGTCGTCGCCGATCTGCCGGAAGCCCTCGACCGCGCGCCTTAGGATTTGGCGCCGGGCCGCCTCAGCACCTGACCAGGCCCGGCGTCATTCCACTTTCCGTTGTCGACGACAGGCACGCCATTGACGATCACATAGGGAATGCCGTCCGGGTACTGGTGCGGGTTCTGGAACGTCGCCTTGTCGATGACGGTCGCGGGGTCGAATACGACGACATCCGCCCACGCGCCTTCGGCGAGACGCCCGCGATCTTTCAAACCCAGGCGGTCTGCCGGAAGGCTGGTCATCTTGCGCACCGCGTCCTCTAGCGTCAGGACCTTCAGCTCGCGCACATAGTGGCCAAGCACACGCGGGAACGTGCCATAGGAGCGCGGATGCGGGCTCCCTTCCCCGAACTTGCCGACTCGGCCGTCCGTGGCGATGGCGGTGAACGGATACTTCATGATGCGCTGAACGTCTTCTTCGTTGATGGCGTGAAAGATCGCACCCGCGTTGCCCCGGCGAATCGCTTCGATGGCCAGTCGCGCGCCGTTTTCCGGCGTCGGTGAAAGCCCCTCGCGGATTGCCCAATCCTTCAGCGTCTTGCCTTCGAGCGACTTATCCCAGGGCACGATGGAGAATTGGATATTGCCGATATCGCCGGCGCCCCGGTCGTTCAGGATATTCCAGACGATCCCCTCCATGATGCCCTCGCCCTGCTTGCGGTCGTCGACGCGCGCAAGAAATGCCTCGTCGCCGCCGGCGAGAGCTTCGGGAGGAACCAGGATGTCGATATTGGTGTGGGACGCCGTGTAAGGGTATTGGTCGATCATCACGTCGACGCCTTCCTTGCGGGCCGCCTCGACCATCGCCAATGTCTTCACGCTGGCGCCCCAGTTCGGGCTGCCGACGGCTTTGTGATGCGTGAGCACGACCGGGATCTTTGCCTTACGCCCAATCTCGATCGCTTCACCGACCCCCTCCAGCAGCTTCGCGCCCTCGTCGCGCAGATGCGATGTATAGATGCCACCCATTTCAGCGGCGACCTTGGAAAGCTCGATCACCTCGCCGATCTCGGAATAAACGCCCGGCGTATAACGCAGGCCCGTGGAAAGCCCAAAGGCGCCGTCACGCATGCCTTGTGCGACACGGGCTTTCATCTCACTAAGCTCAGCTGGCGTCGGCGCCCGATTGTCGAGGCCCATGACGGCTTCACGGATGCTGTTGTGCCCGGTCAGGTAGGCGACATTCATTCCGAGATTTAAAGCGTCGGCCTTCTTCAAATATTCGGCCAATGGCCAGGGGCTGCTGCCATCCGGACCACCCAGCGCGGTCGTGACGCCCTGGCGCACGAGATTCTCTCCGGAGGGCAACGCGACCGGGTCCATGTGTAGATGCAGGTCGATGAAGCCCGGTGCGACCGCCTTGCCGGCGGCATCGATGACCCGTACCGCGTTACCCTTTGGAAGGGCGGTCGGCGATACCTGAACGATCTTGCCATCGTCGATAGCCACATCGGCG
>JAIUPE010000112.1 GCA_020160875.1 Pseudomonadota bacterium | reverse complement strand
GGCGGGCCCCATGACCGGGTATCGTCGCCGTCGCCGCTGCGTTCAACCTTGATGACGTCCGCGCCCATGTCCGCGAGGATCTGGCTCGACCAAGGGCCGGCCAGAACGCGTGACAAGTCCACAACGCGGATGTCGTGCAGTGGCTTCATGAACACTCCACCGGACGCCTACGCCTTCCCGCGTCCGTACAAATTTAGAGCATCAGTTAGAAGCAATTGAGATCATTATCACAAACCATTTTATTGATTGAAACTATGAGCAGAGGTAATTACTACCAGCGTCCGGACTTCGGACATTCAACCCCTTGATTTGTCATAACAATCTTGGCTGACCAACCGGCAAAATTGAATCTCAATCGTCGGTTCGTGCCGTCGCTTCCCGCATTGATGGCGTTTGAAGCCTCGGCGCGGTTGAGCAGCTTCACCCGCGCCGCCGAGGAACTAAATCTGACCCAAGGCGCCATTAGCCGTCAGATAAAAGTCCTTGAAGATCAACTAGGTGTCACACTTTTTGAGCGCATCCGGCAGCGCCTGGTCCTGACCGAAGCCGGTACCTTTTACGCCAATGAGATCCGCCAAACCCTGGACCGTTTTGCCTCGGCCACGGTCCAAGCCATGTCGTTCCGCGCCCGCGGCGGGGTTCTCCGCCTTGGCATGCTGCCGACCTTCGGGACACGGTGGCTGATCCCGCGCCTGCCCGACTTCTTTGCGGCGCATCGTAGCGTCACGATCAACTTCTCGAGCCACATCAGGCAAGTCGACTTCCAGCGCGACGTCCTCGATGCGGCCATTCACTTCGGCGAGCCCCACTGGCCAGGCGTCTTCCTGCATAAGCTGACCGGCGAAGAACTTTTCGCCGTCGCTTCGCCCAAGCTGATCAAGCGCGAGAAAATCAAGAAGCCGGCGGACCTGGCCAATACGACACTTCTTGTTCAGGCGACACGCCCCGAAGCATGGAAGACGTTCTTCGATACCGTCGGCATGTCGGAGGTCGAACCGCGTCAGGTGCTCGAGTTCGAAGTCTTCGGCATGGTGCTGCGCGCCGCGGTCGCAGAACTCGGCGTCGCGCTTGTTCCGAAAGTGCTCGTTCAGCAGGAGCTCGACGCTGGCGAACTGGTCACCCTGTTCGACAAGTCGATCATGAACACCAAGGCGTACTTCCTCGCCTATCCGCGCGAGCGCGCGAATTATCCGCCGCTCGTTGCGTTCCGCGACTGGCTGCTCTCGCAGGTGCGCGCTTAAAATTTAAGCCTTGATCGTGCGTCCGGGCGCGATGTCGGCAACGCTCGTCTTGATGTGAATGAGCGCGGGTTTTCCCGCTTTGCCGGCGTCTTCAAGCGCCGCGGGGAACGCCTCGGTGCGGTCGATCGTGATCGCCCAGGCGCCAAACGAACGTGCAAAAGCCGCGAAATCGGGATTCTTGAGATTCGTCGCGGACACGCGCTGCGGATAGTCGCGCTCCTGGTGCATACGAATGGTGCCGTATGACCCGTTGTCGACGACGATGATGATGAGGTTCGCGTCGTACTGAACCGCCGTCGCGAGTTCGTTCGAGGTCATCATGAAACAGCCGTCGCCGGCGACCGCAACAACCGGGCGCGCGGGATACATGATCTTCGCGGCAATGGCCGCCGGGAAACCGAAGCCCATCGCACCGCTGGTCGGCGCAAGCTGCGTGCCGAATTTACGATGACGATAGAAACGATGCAGCCAGGCCGCGTAGTTGCCCGCGCCATTGCCCACGATGGCGTCGGGCAGGGCCTTTTCGAGGTGCTTGAAGACTTCCGACAGATTGACCGAACCCGTCACCGCCACCGGCGCGAGGAAGGCGTCGAGATCGGCACGGCCTTCGGTTGCCCAAGGGGTATTCGCCCACGAACGGCGAATGGACAGCTTCGAAAGCGAAAGCGCGGCATTGGCGGTTTCACACGCGGCCGCGAGCGACGCCGGCCACACACGGTTGAGTTCTTCCGGATCAGGATGGATATGCACGAGCTTCGCCGCGCTTTCCTCCGGCGTCAGCAGCGTATAGGCCTGCGACGGGTTTTCACCGAGGCGCGCGCCGATCGTGACCACGAGGTCGGCGGATTTCACGCGCTGAATTAGCTTCGGGTTCGGCCCAAGACCAAGATCGCCGATGTAGCAAGGATGCGTATTGTCGATAAGGTCCTTGCGACGGAACGAGAGCGCGACCGGCACGCCAAGTTTTTCAATCCAGCTCGACAGCGCAGCGAGTGATTCAGCCGACCAGCCGGTGCCGCCAAGGATAAGCACCGGCTGGTCGGCGGCTTCCAGACGCGCTGCGAGCGCATCAAGGAACCCGGGCTCCAATCCGCTATGCGCAACAGTTACGGGCGCAGGTTTACGCGGACCGGCCGGTTCGGCGAGCATGTCTTCCGGCAATGCAATGACGACCGCGCCTTTGCGGCCCTGTTGGGCCACGGCAAAAGCGCGTGTGCATACCTCCACCATGCGCGTCGGGTCTTCGACTTCCAGCGCGAGCTTGCATAGGGGACCGAAGGCCTGGCCGTAATCGACTTCCTGGAACGCCTCGCGGCCTTTATCCGAAAGCGCGACCTGACCGATGAAGTAGATCAACGGCACGGAGTCCTGCTGCGCCGTGTGAATACCGATACTGCCGTGCGTGGCGCCGGGCCCGCGCGTGACCATGCAGATACCGGGCTTCCCCGTCAGCTTGCCGTAGGCGACGGCCATGTTCGCCGCGCCCGCTTCATGGCGGCAGGTGACGACCTTGATCTTGTCGCGCACGCCATAGAGCGCATCGAGCACCGAGAGATAACTTTCGCCCGGCACACAGAAAACATGCGTGATGCCGTTGACGACGAGGGTTTCGACGAGGCGTTGGGCGGCCGTTGGATTTGAAGCGGGCATCTCTTGAGTCATAGGTCTAAGCAGTCACGTAAGAGGTTTTGATACGGGTGAAGAATTCGCGAGCCCCGCCTTGTTCGCGCGGGCCAAAACTCGAAGCCTTGGAGCCGCCGAACGGCGCCTGCAATTCGACGCCCGCGGTGGGCAAGTTGACCATTACCATCCCGGATTTCAGCTCGGCCTGAAAGAGACGTGCGTATTTCAGCGATGTGGTGCAAACGCCGGCGGACAGGCCAAACGGCGTATCGTTCGCGATCGCAAGGGCGTCTTCCGGCGAGCTTGCCGGGATCACGGCCGCGACCGGGCCAAAAATTTCTTCCTGCGAGATGCGCATCTTGTTGTCGGCGTCGGCGAACAGCGCCGGACGCATGTAGTAGCCGTCCGTCAGCCCTTTCAGACGCTCGCCGCCCTTGACCAGGCGTGCGCCTTCGCCGCGCCCGATCTCGACATAGGAAAGGTTCTGTTTGAGTTGGTCTTCGCTCACGACCGGACCGATATGCGTCTTCGGATCGAGCGCGTCGCCGACCGTCAGGGTATCGATCCGCGCCCCGAGCTTTTCGACGAACGCCTTGTAGATGCCCTTGGTCACGATCAGGCGGCTCGACGCGGTGCAGCGCTGCCCGGTTGAGAAAAACGCGCCTTGCGCGGCGATCTCGACAGCGGCGTCGACATCGGCGTCATCCAACACGACCAGCGGGTTCTTACCGCCCATCTCGAGCTGGAAAGGCCGGAAGCGGCCCGCACATAAGCCCGCCACGCGCGCGCCAATGGTCTGCGATCCCGTGAATGAAATGCCGTCGATGCCGTCGCTGTTCAGCATGGCTTCGCCGACCACGGAGCCGCGGCCCATGACGAGATTGAACACGCCCGCGGGGCAACCGGCTTCGGCGATGATCTCCGCGAGCGCCCAGGCGCTGCCCGGGGCGATATCGGCCGGCTTCATGATGACCGTATTCCCATATGCCAGCGCGGGCGCGGTTTTCCACGCGGGAATCGCGATCGGGAAATTCCATGGCGTGATCAAACCGACGACGCCTAGCGGTTCACGCCGGGTCTCGACCGTCACGTTGGGACGGACCGACGGAATGACATCGCCGTTCGCGCGCAGCGCTTCAGCGGCGAAATATTTGAAAATGCGCCCCGCGCGTTGCACTTCGCCTTTGGCCTCGACGAGGGTCTTTCCCTCTTCGCGCGCGAGAAGCGTCCCAAGTTCAGTCTCGCGGGCCAGCAGCCGCTCGCCGATCTTGTCGAGGAGATCGCCGCGCGTTTGCGCGGTGGCGCGCCGCCAACCGGGTTGCGCTTCGCGCGCCGCCGCCACGGCTTGCGCGACCTGATCGGCGCCGCCTTGCGCGAAATTGCCGACGACATCCTTGAGGTTCGAGGGATTGATGTTCGGCGCATCGCGGTCGGCTTTGACCCACGCGCCGCCAATCAGGTTTTGATGCTGATGTCCCATTCGCCCCTCCCTCGCGCCGGATACAAATCGACGTATCCGCCAATCGCCCGGACAATGGCGGAAAGTAACCGCGCCAGATAGCGAAAGATTTCAATCGGTTCATGAATTTTACGAACTCCGCCACCTATGACGCGTCCCGGTAGCGGGCTGATGGATCACCGATCATCACAGGTCCATTAGTTTATATCGTTTTAGCCCCGCGCACTCCCACGTACACTATCGGCTCTGGACCTTAGAACGTTGGGAGAGGGGACCATGAGTGTTGCGGAAGAGGCTGCGGCTGTGGGGGGCACAGCAGCGGCCCAGCAAAGTACGGGCGGACGGCTTAAGGCCGTGATCGGCGGTTCGGTCGGCAATCTGATCGAATGGTACGACTGGTATGTCTACTCGTCCTTCTCGCTGTATTTCGCCAGCGTGTTCTTTCCCGCCGGGGATCAGACCACCGAATTCCTGTACGCCGCCGTCGTCTTCTCGGTCGGCTTCATCGTGCGTCCGCTTGGTAGTTGGCTGATGGGCGTGTACGCCGACCGTCACGGCCGCCGCCCCGCGCTCGTGCTGGCGATGGCCGTCATGGGCGGCTCGTCGCTCGTGATCGCCTTCACGCCGAGCTACGCCAGCATCGGCATCGCCGCGCCGCTTCTGTTGATGGTGGCGCGTATCGCGCAGGGCCTCAGCGTCGGCGGCGAATATGCCGCGGTTGCGACCTATCTCAGCGAAATCGCGGGCAAGCAACGTCGTGGCTTTTATGGCAGCTTTCAGTACGTGACTTTGATTGCAGGCCAGTTGCTCGCCCTGCTCGTCCTTGTCGGCCTTCAGCATAATCTTACGCCTGAAGAACTGTCCGACTGGGGCTGGCGCGTTCCGTTCGCGATCGGCGCCGTGGGTGCGCTTGTCGCTTTCTGGATCCAGAGCTCGCTGGAGGAGACAGAATCCTTCAAGAACATGAAGAAAAAGCGCGAGAGCGCCGCCGACACATGGCGTCTGATGCGCAGCCATCCGAAAGAACTGATGTTCGTGCTCGGTATGACCATGGGCGGCGCCTTGGGCTTCTACGTGTTCAGCAACTACATGCAGAAGTTCCTGGTGAACACCTCCGGCTTCACCAAGGACGATGCCAGCTTGATCATGGCGATGGCCATGATCGTGTTCATGGTGGCGCAGCCCGTCATGGGTTGGCTCTCGGACAAGATTGGCCGCAAACCGATGTTCGTGTTCTACGGCATCGGCGCGACGCTCATGACCTTTCCGGTCATGAACTATTTGCAGACCGCCGACAGCGCGATGGGCGCGTTTCTGGTCATTTCGGGCGCCCTTCTCGTTCAGAGCACCTACACGTCGATCAGCGGTCAGTATAAGGCCGAGCTGTTCCCAACCGAGATCCGCGCCCTCGGCGTCGGCCTTCCGTATGCGTTGGGCGTCGCTTTCATCGGCGGCACGGCGGAAGCCGTCGCGTTGAAACTGAAGCAGATGGGTTATGAAACGTCGTTCTACTGGTACGTGACGTTCTTCATGGTGATCGTGCTGATCACCGCCGCGCTGATGCCGGACACGAAACAGCACAGCCGGATCAAAGAGGACTAAGTCGCCTCCGTTAAAGGAAGAAAGGCCCTCCCGATGGAGGGCCTTTTTTTTATGGGCCGGTGTATGCTGATCCCGCACCAACAGGGGGAGGACATCATGGGTGAAATTACGCGCCGTAGCGCACTGACGTCGGGAAGCCTCGCACTCGTTGCCGCTGCTGCCGGCGCCGAAAAGGCCGTCGCGCAGCAATCGCCGGCGGCGCCGTCGGACCTTCAGCAAGTCTACAAAGCGATCCCCCAGATGGGGCGGCTGCGCGAGGAGGTCTTGTTCGGCGACGTCTGGAAACAACCCGAGCTGAATACGCGCGATCGCAGTCTTGTCACCTGCGCGGTGCTTGCCGCGCTCGGGCGCGATGATGAGCTGGCGCTCAACCTCACCCGCGCTGCTGCGAACGGTGTAACGCCCGATGAAATCCGCGGCCTTGCGGTACAGGTCGCGTTCTACGCGGGTTGGCCCGCGGGCCTTGCCGTGGGCAAGGCCGCGCTGCCGATCCTTCAGAAAGACGCTAAGCCGGTGAAGTAGCTTCTACTGGCGCGAGGACTGCGTGGCCGGCTTTTCGGCTTGGCCACCGTCCGCCGTCTGCTTCGGCGGGTGCTCGATATAGACCTGCGTGAAGGTCACTCTGAGCGCGCCGGAAATCGCGGTCATCTGCCCCTTCTCGTCCGGATAGCCATCGGCGAGACGGTGAAGCGCACGATAGAGCGACGGCGCGGACAACTGGCCGTAGCTTTGATGATGCGTCGACCACGACGTGTTCAAGTGATGATAGAAAGCGGCCACGTCGACGTATCCAGCCATGATGCCTTCGGCGCGCTGCGGCGTCAGGCTGAGCTGGAAGTGCAGGTCCTTGAACTTATGCACCCCGCTGGTGTCGAAGGTGGCGGATGACGGCAGCGTCAAATCCGCACCCTCCGTCACAAGCACGCCGTTGACGATCTTGCCTTTGAAGGTCTGCTGGAACTGCTTACCCCAACGCGCGTCTTCACGCTGCGTACCGCCCGGAACATAGGAGCCGCCGGTGGCGTCGGCCAAAAGGTCATCGAGGCCGCGATAGGTCGTCACCGTAACATCATCGTCGTTCGACAAGCTGTCGACGCCGGAGATTTCGAACATGAAGCGGTTGTTGTTGTACTGGCCGAGATACTTGTTCTCGAAGAAGTAGATCAGGTTCGACGGCGCGCGATACTGCGACACGCAACCGATGGCACGGAACAACTGATTGTCCACCCCCTTGACACCGTCTGGATCGGTAAAGTCTTCGGGTCCGATCTTGCCGTCGAGGTTCATGCCGTAGGACACGGGGCCGCCAGCTTCCTTGAAGGTGAACGGCTCCTCGGACATATCCGGGAACCATTGGCGGCCCTCGCGCATCAACTGCGTTTCGAGCAACGTGCGCTTCTTACCGTCCTCGGGGAAAAGCTGTTTGAACTGCTCGCGCGGCCCGTCGTTGAAGCCGTTCGGGCACTCCACTTTGCCGTTGGGAGATTCACGCACAGCCCAGTAGCGGCTGGTGAGCACATAGCCGATCTTGCCGTCTCTCACGACGGGAGGGACGTCGTTGTTCGCCGCCTTAACCTCAGGCGCACTGGCGGCCAACACGGTTCCGGCCGCAGCCATGATCGCGCAGGCGGCAACAGTAAATTTGAGCATCGTTCATTCTCCCGATCCCAAAACGGGGGCTATCCCGCTGGGCTCGCTAATATAAACCGGGTCCGGCCAGGAGTCCTGCCTTCCGTGGTTCATGGCCCCGCATAGTTTATGCAAATACGGCCGCTAGGCGGGCGTCGCCCGGCGCAAGGCGAAAAGCCGCATGGTTCCGAACTGCTTCGGAAGCTCGGTCTGCCCGACGTAATCGGTGCTGAACCGCCCTGGCGCCTCCAGGGCCAGAAGGGCGGCGAACGGCTCGCTGACATACACCGTGCCGGGAACGGCCACCGGCTCGATCCGGGCCGCGATGGTGATATGCGTGCCGTAAAAGCTGCGCGCATTGAGAAATGGATCATCGAGTTCGGTGACTGGGCCAAAGTGCCCCCCGAGGCGCAAAGCCAGATGCGGCGGCAATCCTGCCGCGCCGAGATCGATCCGGGCAAAAGCGTGCTGGAGCGCAAGCGCCGCTTCGGCCGCCGTGGCGACCGATGGATAGACCGCGTGGATCCCGTCGCCCCATGTCGCGACGAGATCCGGCGGCACATCAAGGTCGCGCAGCGCTTCAGCGAGCGGCGCCATGATGCGCGCAACGAACGCCGATATGTCGGCCTCACGCAACCGCGAAAAACCGCGCACGTCTCCAAACAGCATCGCCTTCAACCGCCGGCCGGTAGCGGATTCATCGTCGGCGCGCTGAGTTCCGTTGGACGACGTGCGTGGCGGGAACGCAACGACGGCTTGCGGCCGGCCGGCGGAAGACCATCGCCGCACGTCGGCGGCGGTGCCGGCCGCGCCTTCACCCGCCTTGCCGTCCCACACGGCAAGTTGCCACGCACGCGTGCGTAGAACCTCGGCATGACGGATGGCAAGCCCCATCGCGTACTCGGAACAGAATGCGAAGGCCGCGTCATCACCGGCGGTCGTATCCTGGCTCGCAAGGCGGAATGTCGCGGCGCGCGCCTTGCAGGCTTCGTATCGGCCGATCCAGGCCGCGCCAAACGGCGCAACAGACAATGTAAGGAACGCGTCTTCTTGCATCGGCAGCACCACATGCAGTTCCGCGCCCCGCGCCAGCGCGGCTTCCGCCACTATAATGTCCGCACCAGCCGCCAGAGCGCCAAAAACCGCGCACGGCCGTAGGTGATCGAGCACGGCGCTGATATCGGCCATGAGCTTATCTCTCGCCGCAGAGGCAAGCGTCGCTTCATCGAACATGTGGCCGCAATAGGTCAACGCCGGCGGCGGGCTGTGCCGCTCTAACCAACCGCTGTCCAGTTTCAATGTCGCGCAGATCGCATCCAGCTGGCGCAAGGTGCTGGCATGCGCCGCGTAGTTGGCGGGATCGCAGGCGAGCGCGTTGGCGAGCGCCTGTTCGGCCTCGTCGATGCGGCCAAGAATAAAAAAAGCCTCGGCGCGCGACGCCGCGCGATAGTACGCGTCCTCCGCGCCTTCTCCGGATCCCGCAGCGAGACTATCCAGCACCTCTGTTGCAACGGCCCGGGCGCGCGCCGCATCTCCGGCGATGAGCAACATCGCTGCCGTGTTGATGCCGGGATAATAATCGTGATGAAGCGCATAGGCGGCCGCGTACATGTCGGCGGATTCCTGCGCGAGCCGCTTGCGCTCCTCACCGGCTCTCGCAAGGGCCAGGTCCTTGTGGAGCCGGGCACCCAGCGCGATCACGTCGACATGGTCACGCACATGACGCAATCCCAGCCGTTCGTACTCGCTATAAGCGCGGCTGGTGGCGCCGCCGCGCGCAAGCAGCAGGACAGCGCGATGGCGTAAACCCACGTTGTCAGGAAAAGCGGAAAGGCCCTGCGCCACCACGTCGTAGGCGGCCAGAACGTCGCCACCGAGTTCCAGGCGAATGGTCTCGGAGAGTATCTGCTCTGCCGTCACGGTATTTGCGCCGCCCCTCTTCCGCACCTTGCGGATTCCCATGAAAACATGGAGTATCTCGAAGGGGAGTACAAACAAGAATTCTCCCCAAAATTGTTCATCGCCGGGGAAGGCGCACGTAGACCGGAAAACGGCGCGGCGCCGGGGGACGAGCAGATGGTACCGAAGGACGCTGGTCCCGCGAATGGACCGGCTGGCCAACCGCCAGCCGTGAGCGCTTCGGGATTCCGCGCTTTCATCAGCTACAGCCACCGCGACACGAAGGTCGCCGAGTGGCTTCACCGCGCCATCGAGACCTACCGCGTTCCGAAGCCATTGATTGGCCGCATCACCGGAACAGGTCTGATCGGACAGCGGCCGGGAAAAGTCTTCCGCGATCGGGACGAACTGGAAGTCGCGGCCGATCTCAGTGGCAAGATCAACGACGCGCTGGAGCAATCGCAGTTTCTCGTCGTCCTGTGCTCAACAGCGTCGGCGCGCTCGAAGTGGGTAAACCAGGAAGTCATCAACTTCAAACGCCTCAAAGGTGCAGAGCACATTATCGCCGTCATCGTGGACGGAGAGCCTGGTGATGAATCGCAGGAGTGTTTCGTTCCGGCGCTGCGGTTCAAAGTCTCTCCAAGCGGCCAGCTTACCGACGAACCCGCAGAGCCCATTGCCGCCGACTTACGGGACGGCAAAGACACTAAGGCCCGCGTGAGATTGAAAGTGGT
>JAIUPE010000111.1:9500-10440 GCA_020160875.1 Pseudomonadota bacterium | reverse complement strand
GCACCCAGTTTCAGCATCGGCAATCGCATTTTTCAGCCCTCTGTTAACGGATCGGAAAGCCACACGGCTTGGTAATGCGACAAAGTAGCGGAGGCCGGTGACGGTACTGATGCGGTTGCGTGACGCTTTGGTGGCAGCGCCGCTGCGGCATGCCGATGCCGCGCCGCTGCAAGAAGTAAAGTGGAAATCGGCGCACGCCGGATCGGCTGGCGATCAGTTCTGCGGCTTCCATTCCAGCGTCAGCAGCACGCCGCGGCCCTTGCGGTATTCGCGCGTGATTTCGCTGCCCTGGGTGTAGCGGGCGACCGGATCGAGCAGGTTGCGCAGGCGCAGCTTGAGCGACCAGTCGCTGCCGAGGTCGCGCCGGTACTGCAGGTCGAGCTGGCGGAACGCCTCTTCGTAGATATCCGGCTGCCCGGCCACGCCGACGGCGGCGATGCGCCGGAGAAGCACACCTGCCTGTCGAAGGCCCCCGTCTCGCCCGGCTTCACCTGGATCGACCCGCCGACCAGCACCGTCAGCTATACCCTGATGTTCCATGTGCCCGACGTGCATCCGAACAAAGGCAAGGACGACAGCTTCCACTGGGCGGTCTGGAACATCCCGGGCACGGCGCGCGCTCTGCCGGAAGGGATTCCGGCGAAGACGCCGCTCGCGGACGGATCGCAGCAGACGCAGCACGATGGTCATATCGGTTATTCACCGATGTGCGGCCGCCCCGGCAAGAAACTTCATTATATGTTCGAACTGTTCGCCCTCGACATCAAACTCGATCTGCCGCCGACGGCCGGGCGCGACGAGATCCTGAAGGCCATGGACGGTCATATCGTCGGCAAGAACATGTACATCGGCCGGTTCAGCAAACCGGGTAAGCTCGCGCCGGTGGCGGCGAGTTCGTTTTAGGGGACGCGCGGAACGATCGTTCGCTTTCAGCGTTTCA
>JAIUPE010000111.1:0-9490 GCA_020160875.1 Pseudomonadota bacterium | reverse complement strand
TATATGCCCCGTAAACCCAAGGCCCTCGACATCGCCCCCAAACTTGTCCGCGAGCTCAAGCAGGAGCGGACAAGCATTGCGCCCGTGATCGACGGCGAGGAACTCGCGCTCACCCGTTTCCTGCGGAAGTCGGGCGTGGAGTGCACGACGCACTCCAAACCGGCGCTGGCGAAATTGATCGTTGAGTTCTTGAGGCATCGGCGGCGGCACTAAGAAACAACAAACGCCCCTTTCCTCCCGCCCCTCTCAAAGCGAGGGATAAAAAGAGCGAAAAACAAAAGGCCCGGTTTTCACCGGGCCTTTTTTCTTTCTATTTCACCGTCTGCGGTGTCTTCGTGTCGTCTTCGATGTCGCCGTCGAGGCCCTCGTCTTCGCCTTCCTTCTTCGGCGCCGCCTTGGACGGCGTGATGGTGAAGGACGGCTTGTCGTCGACGATATCGACGCGGACGTGACCGCCCGTGATGAGGTCGCCGAACAGGAGGTGATCGGCCAACGGCTTCTTGATCTCCTGCTGGATCACGCGGCCCAGCGGACGCGCGCCCATGCGGTTGTCGTAGCCGCGCTTGGCGAGCCACAGCTTGGCTTCCATCGTGAGTTCGATGGTGACGTTGCGGTCGGAGAGCTGACCTTCGAGCTGCATCACGAACTTGTCGACAACCTTGTTGATCACGTCCGGCGACAGGTTCGCGAAGGTGATGATGGCATCCAAGCGGTTCCGGAATTCCGGCGTGAACATGCGCTCGATGGCTTCCTGATCCTCGCCGACGCGGTTCTCGCGCTCGAAGCCGATGGCGTTCTTTGCCAGCTCGGAGGCGCCCGCGTTGGTGGTCATGATCAGGATCACGTTGCGGAAATTCACACTCTTTCCGTTGTGATCCGTCAGTTTGCCGTGGTCCATCACCTGCAACAGGATGTTGTACAGATCCGGGTGCGCCTTCTCGATTTCGTCGAGCAGCAGCACGCAGTGCGGATGCTGGTCGACGGCGTCGGTCAGAAGACCGCCCTGGTCGAAGCCGACGTAGCCCGGCGGCGCGCCGATCAGGCGCGAGACGGAGTGACGCTCCATGTATTCGGACATATCGAAGCGGTGCAGCTCGATGCCGAGCGAGGCGGCAAGCTGGCGCGCGACTTCGGTTTTACCAACGCCCGTGGGACCGGCGAACAGGTAAGAGCCGATCGGCTTCTCCGGCTCGCGCAGGCCCGCGCGCGCGAGCTTGATGGCGCTCGAGAGCGCGGTGATCGCGGCGTCCTGGCCGAACACCATGGTCTTGAGATCGCGCTCCAGGTTCTGCAGCGACTTCTTATCGTCGCGCGAGACGCTCTTGGGAGGAACACGGGCGATCTTGGCCACCACGTCTTCCACGTCCTTCACCGAGACCACCTTGCGGCGCTTGTTCTCGGGCAGAAGCATGCGCGAGGCGCCGACTTCATCGATCACGTCGATCGCCTTATCCGGCAGCTTGCGGTCGTGGATGTACTTGGCCGCCAGCTCCACAGCCGTGCGAATGGCTTCGGAGGTGTAGCGAACCTTGTGGTGCTCTTCGTAGTAGGGCTTCAGACCCTTCAAAATCTTGATCGTGTCTTCGATGGTCGGCTCGGTGACGTCGACCTTCTGGAAACGGCGCACCAGCGCGCGGTCTTTTTCGAAATAAGTGCGATATTCCTTATAGGTGGTCGAGCCCATGCAGCGCAGGCTGCCCGAAGCGAGCGCAGGCTTCAGGAGGTTCGAGGCATCCATGGCCCCGCCCGAGGTGGCGCCCGCGCCGATGACGGTGTGGATCTCGTCGATGAACAGGATCGCGCCTTTAGTGGCCTCGAGTTCGGAGACCACGGCCTTCAAACGCTCTTCGAAGTCGCCGCGATAACGCGTGCCGGCGAGCAAGGAGCCCATATCGAGCGCGAAGATGATCGCGTCGTGCAGGACTTCGGGCACTTCTTTATTGATGATACGGCGCGCGAGGCCTTCGGCGATCGCCGTCTTGCCGACGCCGGAGTCACCCACGTACAGCGGGTTGTTCTTGGTGCGGCGGCACAGGATTTGGATCGTGCGTTCGATTTCCTTGTCGCGGCCGATGAGCGGATCGATCTTGCCCGCGCGCGCCTTTTCGTTGAGGTCGACGCAGTAGGCGGACAGCGCCTCGCGGCCCTTCTTCACGACTTCTTCGGGGCGCGCTTCCTGATCGGCGCCGCCGACGGGTTTGCGTTCGGTGCTGCCGTTGGCGGCGGGACGCTTGGCGATCCCATGAGAGATGTAATTGACCGCGTCGAGGCGCGTCATGTCCTGCGTCTGCAGGAAGTAGGCCGCATGACTTTCGCGTTCGGAGAACAGCGCCACGAGCACATTGGCGCCCGTGACCTCCTCGCGGCCCGACGATTGAACGTGGATCGCGGCGCGCTGGACGACGCGCTGGAAGCCGTTGGTGGGTTTCGGGTCTTCGCCAAGCGGCGAGACCAGTTCCGTGAGTTCGTCGTTCAGGAAGTCGCGCACGGTGTTGCGCAACACATCGATATCGACGTTGCATGCCCTCATGACGGCAACGGCGTCGACGTCGTCGCACAGGGCCATCAGCAGGTGTTCGAGGGTCGCGTACTCATGTCTGCGTTCCGCAGCGGCGGCCAGAGCGGCGTGGAGGGTCTTTTCCAGGTTCTGCGATAACATCGACAACGACATGCTTCCTTTTCAACTAAGAACGCTTTCTCATTAGATAGGTCGATTAAGCGCTCATGCTACTCACCGCTCAGCCTGGCTCCCGCTACTCCTTCTCAAGCGTGCATTGCAGCGGATGCTGGTTCTTCCGCGCGAGTTCCATCGTCTGATTGACCTTGGTCTCGGCGACCTCGAAGGTGAACACGCCGCAAACGCCGACACCCTTCTGGTGGACGTGCAGCATGATCCGGGTGGCTTCCTCGGCCGTCTTGCTGAAGTAGCGCTCCAGCACATGAACGACGAACTCCATCGGGGTGTAGTCGTCGTTCAGCATCAGAACTTTGTACATCGAAGGCTTTTTGACCTTCGGGCGCGGCTTCACCACGACATTGGTGGTGGTGCGTCCATCCCCGCCGCGGTCGTCGCCATTTTGGCCCGCCATGACGCACGCGTGGCCGGCCGGGGGGGCCTCTGGGGGCAAAAGGGTCGGAAAATCAGTCATTTCGGTTACGCAAAACTCAGCCGTGAACATCGGGACCCAGCATCACTCAACAATAGCAAACGAGACCTTAAATATGGCGCAAAAAACACGGCGCCAGTGTGGCCGCGATCAAGCCCTCGAGGCGTCCCGAACCTGCGCGCCGCGGAGCCCCGGGCCCGCGCGCCGTCGCAGGACAAGCCGGTCCCGGCGGCCGGCGCATTTCGCGGGTTCACCCTTGACCTCCGCACGTTGCCGGGCGACGCCTGCCCCGCGAGGAGACGACGGCCCGTTCGCAAGAAAGTAGAAATCTGGTTCGATTCAATGAGATGGGTTGCCAGCCCGAGTCGTTTTCCGTATCCTTTGCCCACGCTGGTAAAGCTGGGGTTAACATTTTTGCCCATAAGATGTCCGCCGACGCCAAGGCAAGGGCGGGACAAGCAGTCACATCTCCTGTGAAAGTTACCCACAGGCCGGCGAAATTTGGGGTCGTGTTTAAATTTTGAGTTGGGAGAAAAGGATGGCGTTTCGCGCAGGATTAGTACGTTTCGCTGCCATCGCTCTGCTGCTGGGTTCGCCGATGATGTCATCGACGGCCTTTGCCGCGAAGTCGAAGGCGGTAACCTCGCCGGTGACCGGCCGTTATGCGACCATCGTCATGGAAGCCGGCACGAACCGCGTCCTGTACGCCACCGATCCCGACGAGTTGCGTCACCCCGCCTCGATGACCAAGATGATGACCCTGCTCATGCTGTTCGAAGCCATGGATCGCGGCGAAGTGACCATGGATACGCGCATGAAGGTGTCCAAGTTCGCCGCCACCCGCCCGCCCACGAAGCTGATGGTGAAGGCCCGTTCGACCGTGCGTGTTGAAGACGCCATCAACGCCCTCGTCATCCTGTCGGCCAACGACATCGCGACCGTGGTCGCGGAACATCTGGGCGGCACCGAAGGCAAATTCGGCCAGATGATGACCACCCGCGCCCGCGCGCTGGGTATGACCAACACCGTGTTCCGCAATGCCTCGGGCCTGCCCGATCCGCAGCAGGTATCGACCGCGCGCGACATGGCGACCCTGTCCATGGCGCTCATCGAGAAGTTCCCGCAGCACTATGGGGTGTTCTCGAAGGAACAGTTCACCTTCAACGGCCACACCTACCGCACCCACAACCGCCTGCTGGCCGCCTACGAAGGCGCCGATGGCCTCAAGACCGGGTTCATCAACACCTCGGGCTTCAACCTCTCGGCCTCGGCCATGCGTGACGGCCACCGCGTCGTCGCCGTGACCTTTGGCGGCCCGACGGCGGCCGCACGCGACCGTCACATGGCCGACCTGCTCGACCGCGGGTTTGCCTTGCTGACCAATCAGCCCGAAACCACCGTCGCCACGGCCCGCATCTACAACTACGAAGAAGGCTTCAAGAAGCCGGCGCAGGCGATCATGGTGGCCCGCGCGGAAACCAAGACCGCCAAGAAGGGTAAGGTCCGCGCGTCCGAAACCGCCATCGGCGACGTGAACGAGCCGGACAGCACCCTCTCCGCTTCGATTCCGGCCGCCGCGCAAGGCATGTGGGCGATCCAGGTGGGCGCTTTCTCCAGCCGCGTGACCGCTGAAACCCAGGCCCGCGCCGCCGAGCTGAAGCTGAAACCCGACTATGCCAGCGCTTCGGCCATCGTTCAGACCGGCAAGAGCAACGGCAAGACCATCTACCGCGCGCGCATCGTCGGCCTGCCGAAGTCCGACCTGATCCGCGCCTGCGCCATCGCGGCCCCGAAAGCCAAGAACGCCTGTCAGGCGATCTCGCCGGAAGCCGCCGCGGCCCAGGTGGCATCGCGTTAGCCGATCCTTCGACAGGACGTCGTCAAACGGCCCGCCCCTCGGCGGGCCGTTTTGTTTTTGGACGGTTGCGCCCGCACCGCGCCATGTCATGGCCTCCACATTCTGTACAGGGCCTGCCGGGCGGCATCCCCGGGGCCCGGGGCTTTCCCCCAAAAATGCCTGGTTTGCGGGATCGGCGAATTTTTCAATGCCGACAACGCGGTATCCTGTCTTGAAAAATCGCGCGGCGTAGGTTATAACGGTCCTATCGAGTTCCTGCCTGCCTTGTTGCAGAGCCCTTCGGGGTCCCTTCCAAGACATCGCTAGATTCGTATATCGGCTGTGCGGTTGTCGTGCTGCCGTGCGCGCAAACATGCGCTTTCTCAGGAGGCCAACATGGCTAACGGTACTGTTAAGTGGTTCAACGCGACGAAGGGTTTCGGCTTCATTCAGCCGGCGGACGGCAGCAAGGATGTGTTCGTGCACATCAGCGCCGTGGAACGCGCCGGCCTGCGTACGCTCAACGAAGGTCAGAGCATCAGCTATGACGTCGTGAACGAGCGCGGCAAGGATGCGGCGGCGAACCTCAAAGTCGCCTAACTCTCTTTTGCACGGACAACGGCCTCGCCGATGGCGAGGCCGTTTTCTTTTTCCGGCCGGCGCAAGACGGCGGAACGACACGGTCCCTCTTATTTCATGTTCAGGAGTACGACTCATGGCGAACGGCCTTTTCAAAAGCGGCGACAGCGTTGTGTATCCGGGCCATGGGGTGGGAATAGTCGGTGATGTCAAAGCGGAGACCATCGGCAGCCTCACGATCGACGTGCTGACGGTGACCTTCGAGAACGGGATGACGCTGCGGGTTCCGACCGCGAACCTGAAAAAATGCGGCCTGCGCAAGGTGGCCACGCGCCAGGTGATGCGCGACGTGTTCGCGGTGCTGAGCACGGCGGCGCCCTCGCGCAAGAAGGCCATGTGGCGCCACCGGGCGCTGGAATACGCCGCCAAGATCAAGACCGGCGACGCCGTGGCGATCGCGGAGATCGTGCGCGACCTTCACCGCGCGCCGGGCGAAGGGGAATCCTCTTTCAGCGAAAAAGCGATCTATCAGCAAGCGTGGGACCATCTGATCCCCGAAATCGCGGTGGTGCAGGACACGGACAAGGAATCCGCCGGGAAGAAAGTGGTGGGCTTGCTGGAAGCGGCGTAGCGCCTCCCAGCCCGAACCGAACATCGAGCGCCCCGTCAAAAGCGGGGCGCTTTTTTGTTGCGACACTTGCGACAGCGACACGCTGGGAATTCGCGATGCGCCCCAAGGGGTTCCTGGAAAGGCGGCGGTTTGCGACACTAAGCGACACTTTGCGACACTTTGGCGGACGGCGCTTCAGACACGGATGCTTCGCCCGACACCCGCCACGCATATGGCACGTTCGGCCGGCGCGGCCGGGAGGCGCCGGCGAAATCCGGGTTCGCGGGCTGCACGACGCCAAGGCGCTCCATGCGGCGCATGAGCTTATAGGCCGTATCGGCGTTGCGGAGCTGCGGCGGGCCAACACGGCAGACATCGCGCAGACTGAGCCCCTCGCCCGCGGGGCGCTGCGCGAGCCAGTCTTTCAGAATCTCTTCCTGTTCCTCATCGCTCAACACGACCGGGGCGACGCGCTGCATGCGCAAGCGTACCTCCGTGTAATAGCGCGCGAGTGCGACGCCTTGTTCGAGGTGGCGCATCGTAAGCTCCGCGAGCGCGCCATCCTCCATGAGGGCGATCAGGACCGCGAGGCGCGCGGCATGTTCGGGCAGATGCCCGGCGAAAGGACGGATCGCGTAGAAGACCGCGCCGGGCGCCATGGCCGCCTCGACCTCCTGCACATAGGAGAGCCACGCGGCGGCGGCGTCGTTCGAGAAGGTCACAAGGCGCGTGTCCGCGCTGGGGTGTTTTTCATAAAACGCGCCGAGGGCGCCGAGGAGCGTTTGGAACGCGAGCGGCGGATCGTCGGAGTTGGAAAGCCTGAATGTGCGCGCGCCGAGGCGTGACGCGGGCGCGGCCACGAGCATGCGGCCAAGCAGACCGGCATCGGCGAGTTCGGACTCGCCGAGGAACGCACGGCCCACGCGCGGCGCGGTGGCGAGATGCGCGGACAGGCGCGGAAAAAGCGTGGGCCCAACCGCGCGCTGCACCACCTTCCCGTTCCAGAGGGCGCACAGGGACGCCGCTTCCGCGCGGCGCGAACGGCCCGGCTGGAGGAGCTCGTGCGGATGACGCGCGAAGAGTCCGGACTGGCGGGTGTAGGCGCGGTAGCGGTCATCGGGCTGCGGCACGCGCGGATCGTAAAAGAGATTGAGATGCCGGAGCGGTTTGGGCCGCTGGACGCCATTGTCGACACCTTCATCGATATGCGCGGCGACACGCATCGGGAATTCATCCTCGAACCCGCGCTCCCACAAGCGGGCGGTGTCGACCAGCATTTTCTCGGCGGCGCCGCGCCCCTCGCCCGCGCCGATCAAGGTGGCGAAGAAACAGGACACCGGCCGCTGCGCGCCGGTGGGCAGCCGCACACTGACAAGCCGCTGCGCGGCCATGGCCGCGAGGGTGAGGATGTGGTGGGCGATGAGTTCCGCCGGCGCCTGGGTTTGCGCGGCGACCGAGGTGACGGCGGCGGACAGCAACGGGCCGAGGGCGGCGGTGGGGAATGGCGGGGGCGGCGCGGACACGGCAGACGGCGCGTGCAGAGTTGAAGCGTGGGACGGCCGGGGGTTGGGGGCCATGGGCTGCTGTCTCCGCGTTGACTCCAAAACGGGGACATTGTATCTAATATGGGGACAATGTCAATGTGCTATAAATGCAAAGGGCCGAGGCGCATTATTATGATGGTGTATGACAAGCCCTCTTTAAAAGCCACTTGATGCTTCAAAGGATTAGGTGCCGATGCTCCTAGTTTGTTGGCGGTTTCGCAGCACCAACCGTACCGCCCAACACGGCGTACAGGGGATTATAGCACGTTACAGGCTTGTCGAATTTGAAGGCTGGAGCAGAGCTATTCGACCGACATCGCCTTTTCAGAAAACTCAGCATCAAGAAATCATCTGGTCGCTTAGAGCCGGTATCGCGCGATGAGCATTGGGCAAAGCACAGGCCGTTTCAACGAAAGCCTTCTAAAGTTGAGGGCGCGCAGTTACGACAATTGCCAAAGCTGCGGCCAAAAGCTTCCACGCGAAGTGGCTTGTTACGCTGGATACGATGCCGAGGGGGGACCGCTCTATGTGGGCGATTGCTGCAAGCATCTTATGGTCGAACTAGTGTCCCATATATATTGGTGGTGGGAAAACGATAGGAGATGTGAACCCGAAACCAGCTTGTGGCGATACATGGACTTCGCGAAGTTCGTTGCACTGCTTGAAAGTCGCTCTCTTTATTTCTCCAGGGCGGACAATCTCGGCGACCTATTTGAAGGTGCGGCGGGGTTTGCGGACCGACGCGCAGAATGGGATGCCTTCTATCTAGAATATTTCCGCGAGAGCGTAAGAACGGCTCCAGGCCGGACTGAGCCGTTGGCCACAGAATATGTGGAGCGAGAAGCTGCCCGCCTCTTGAAGGAAATTAGTCTCGTCGGTGAACGGGAGCGTCGTACGACTTTCGTCAGTTGTTGGCACGCTAACGGTGTCGAGTCCGAGGCACTTTGGCGTCTTTACTGCCCTCCCCCGGTTATTGGAGTGGCAGTCCAAACAACCGCCGCCCTACTCACCGATGCACTTGGCGACCCAAAAATTAAAATCGGGCGCGTACAGTATGTTGATTTCCGAAAGGCCTTCGCTGGTTTTCACGACAGGATATTCTGGAAAAGAAAGTCACTGAGTCACGAGATGGAAGTCCGGGCGGCAATTGCACATCACGACGGTAAGGAGGCCGTAGGCGTCCTGCGCGTTGTCGATATTGAAAAAATGGTGACGTCAGTTGTTGCATCTCCATTTGCCCCGAGTTGGTTCATACCGCTAGTCAAATCCACAATGGAGAGATTTGGAGTCAGCTTACCTGTCATACACTCCGAGCTGCTCGCAGAGCCGTTCTTCTAATTCAAAGGCAGTGACATGAGCCTGACTGAACCGTACCTAGATTCTGCGATCCTTGGCAGCCTAAGGGTATACGTTGACGGGCACTCAGCCCTTCAACGAGGCATAGGTGCAATTGCACGGTTCAAGCTCGTGCTCGATGCTAATGAGGCCGTGCGTGATCTTGCCCACAAATATCAGCACCCCAAGGTTCAGCTAACGGCTCTCGAAGAGGCCGCAAAGGCAAGCGTCATTGAAATCCACGCGCCGCGGTGGCTCGATGAGGAGATGGATAGAAGCGCAATCCCCAATGCAGCTATCGCATTGGGCATCCCTGAAGCTGCGCTGCGCTCGTCCTGGGCTCAATACCGAGCTCAAATCATTTTCCATGATGAATATCCTTCACCTGTCGCCGGAGACAATGACCGGCCCCCATTGGGTGGTCCGATCGGAATGTTAATTCAGCATCGGTCGTTCGACCAGTGGTGAGCTGTCCGGC
>JAIUPE010000110.1 GCA_020160875.1 Pseudomonadota bacterium | reverse complement strand
ATCATCCGAGACATTGGAGCGCAGGCTCTTGACCTTGATCGAGACGACCGAGCCTTTCACGCGCTCGACGACATCGGCGAAGGATTGCGGGCCGGCGGCCGGCAGCGCCGTCGCGGCGCTTGCGGTGGCGGCATTGGCGCCGTGGCCGTTGAAGAAGACGTCCTGTGCAACCGCACCGGTCAGGGCGAGGGCCGCGACCGTGCCGAGCAGGAGGGTGCGCCTCGCGGCGCCGGGATTGCGGCGCGTGGTCTTGTTATGATGTTCAATGGTCTGGGTCACGGGAGAGATCTCCGTTCTGAAAGGTTCAGGCAGGCGCCGGGTCGATGCGCCGCTCCTGAACGCCAAGATGGAGATGGTCCGCTTACGCCGTGATTTCCGGCGCATGAAGATTTGTTAAGGCGACGGCGGCCTCTCGCCTTCGTGAAGAATGGCGTCGAGTCGCGCCTGCTCGTCCGCATCAAGGTCGGCCGTTGCGGCCCGTCCGGGCTGGCGGCGCGCGCGCAAGGCAAGCGCGAGAAGACCGCCGATCAACACCAGAAAAGGCAGGCCCCACAGCAGCGCGGTGCCCGGATTGAAGGGCGGGCGCAACAGAACGAAATTGCCATAGCGGGCGACGAGATAGTCGCGGATTTCGCCGTCGCTGCGTCCGGCGACGAGTTGCTCGCGGACCAGCAGGCGCAGATCGCGCGCCAGCGGCGCATCGGAATCGTCGATCGACTGGTTCTGGCAGACCATGCAGCGCAGTTCGCTCGAAAGCGCGCGGGCGCGCGATTCGAGCTTTGCGTCGGGCAGAATTTCGCTGGGCTGCACCGCGTGCGCCAGAGCCGGCGCGAGCAAGGCCGCCAGCAAAGCCAAGGTGCGAAGAACGCGCACAATCATTGCGCCGGCACAGGGCGCGGACCCGGCGCCCGCTTGCCGATGGCGACCCGCAGCCGCCGGTCAGCCAGCGACATGGCTCCGCCCGCGCCCATGACGAGCGCGCCGCGGACATCGCCGCTTTTGAGGGCGGGCGCGATCACGAAGATCACCAAGCCGATGGGGTAAAAGAGATAAAAGGCGGCGGCGGCCTTGAGGTTCACATCGGTGAGGAGAACGTCGCCCAGCGTGGGCTTATAGAAGCGCGGGGTCATGGTGCCGAGCCAGACGAAATCCAACCCGACGAAGAGAATGAGAGCGCAGCCGTACGCGAGAGCAAGAGCCATGGGAGCCTCCAGAGACCTACAGCCTCTACGGAGGATTCGCGCGGTTGGATCACCCCGGGTGATCCAATACCGGACTTTCGCCGTATTAGCGAAGCGGCGGCTTCGCCGCAGAAGGCTCGGGAGCCAGGATCATGACAGAAAAACCGCGTGTGGCCTGGGTGACGGGCGCGGGCAAAGGCATCGGCCGGGCATTGGCGCTTCGGCTGGCGGATGAAGGCTGGATGGTGGCGGCAAGCGCAAGGACCGCGAACGATCTTGTGCGGCTGGCCGGCGAACATCCCCATATCCACGCCTTTCCGCTGGATGTCACCGACGCCGGCGCTTCCGCGCGTGTTTTCACCGAGATCACCGCACGCCTGGGGCCTGTCGACCTCGCCGTCCTGAATGCGGGCACCTACATCCGCACGGGCGCGGCGCCCTTCGATGCGGCCGCGTTCGAAGATCAGTTCCGCGTCAATGTGAGCGGCGTTGTCACGGGGCTCTCGCTGCTTCTACCGCCGTTCATCGCGCGCAAGACGGGCCGCATCGCGGTGATGTCGTCCGTCGCGGGATACCGTGGGCTGCCGGGGGCCGCGGCCTACGGCGCCACCAAGGCCGCGCTGATCAATATGTGCGAGGCCTTGAAGATCGAGTTGGAACCGCACGGCGTGGCGGTGAGCGTCATTTGCCCGGGCTTCGTGGAAACGCCGCTGACGGCGCGCAACGACTTTCCGATGCCGTTCCTCATTTCCGCCGAGGAGGCCGCCAGGTACATCGCGAAGGGCCTGGCCGCCGGACGTTTCCGGATCGCCTTCCCGCCGCTGTTCGCCGCCCTCATGCGGCTGCTGCGCCTGGTTCCTGACAGCCTGTTCTTCACGCTCGCGCGCCGCATGCGGCGAGAGATCTAGCCCCGGCGATTTATTCGCGCCCTCATTCGCGCAGCAACAGCATCTGCGTCACGTCGATCTGCTTCGCGTCGAAGCCCGCCTCGCAGTAGCTGAGATAATAGTTCCACATCCGCTTGAACCGTTCATCGAAACCGAGACCGGCAATCGACGGCCAAGCCCGGTTGAACGCGGCCGACCAGCGGCGCAGGGTTTCGGCGTAGTCGGCGCCGAAGAAGAATTCCTCGGCCACGGTGAAGCGCGCGTCATGGGCCCCAGCCCGAAACACGCTTGGGCTGGGCAGCATTCCACCCGGGAAAATATATCGCTGGATGAAATCGGCGCCGCGGCGATAGGCGCCAAATTTCGAATCCGCAATCGTGATGGTTTGGATGGCGGCGCGTCCGCCCGGCTTCAGGCAACGCCGGAGCGCCGCGAAGTACATGGGCCAATTCTCCTGCCCGACGGCCTCGAACATCTCGACCGAGGCGATGGCGTCGTAGCGCCCGCTCAGATCGCGGTAGTCCTGCAGCCGGATCTCGACATGGGGCGCCAACCCCTGCCGCGCCATGCGCGCGCGGGCGAAAGCGGCCTGACGTTCCGATACGGTCAGCGCCGTGACACGGCAGCCGTAGTCGCGCGCCGCGACTTCCGCGAAGCCGCCCCAGCCGCAGCCAATTTCGAGTACGTGATCGCTCTTTTGCAAACGAAGCATCTCGCAGAGCCGCTTGTACTTGCGGGTTTGCGCGGCCGCGAGCGGTTCGCCCGGCTGCGCGAAGACCGCGCTTGAGTAGGTCATGCTGGGATCGAGCCAGTGCGCATAGAATTCATTGCCGAGATCATAGTGCGCGGCGATGTTGCGCCGGCTTCCGGCGCGCGTATTGGCGCGCGCAAGGTGCATGAGACGATGGAACAAGCGCGCGGCGGAGGTCCCCTCGCCGCCCCGTTCCTCGAGCGTGGACAGATTGCGCGCGGCGATGAGAAGGAACGCGCTCAACTCCTCGCACTCCCATTCGCCGGCCATATAACTTTCCGCCCAGCCGAGAGAACCGGACGTCACGACACGCCACAGGGCGCGCAAGGTGTGGACCTTCACCGTCGCCTCGGGGCCGTCGGCGGCGCCGAAGGTTAGGACCTGGCCGCCCGGAAGGCGGAAGTTGACGCGGCCTCCCCTCAGCCCACCGAGCCAGCGATGGAGGAGCGCGGCCACGAACGGCGGCATGCCATTGTTGATGGGCGGGTGGGAGAGCGCAAACGTTGTCATGGCAGAGTTCCGGGCTGGCGGGGAGGATGCGGCGTATGCGGAAAGATCTCGAAACCCTTCGCCCACATCTTGAGCGCTTCCCAATGGATGGCGCAGATGACTTTGAGGGTCATGAAGGGGAAGGCGCAAAGATGGCGCAGAAGAACGGAAAAGGTCAGCGGGCGGCGCGCGCCCCGGAACGACGCGGCCATGAGCAAGGCGCCGGCGGCTTCTTCGCGGATCACGATACTCACAGACTCGCCGGGCGGCACGATGAGGAAATTGTACTCGGCCTTTGGCCCGATGAAGGGCGAGACGAAGAACGCTTTCGCCGCGCGCTGCTTGATCACGGGTTCATCGGCGGCCGGCATCGCGTAGGTATGCTGCTCACCGTGCGTATTGTGCACCTCATATAGAATAGCGGCGAGCGCGCCATCCTTGCGCCGGCAGAAATAGACACTGATCGGATTGAAGACGTAGCCAAACAGGCGCGGATAGCAGAGCAGTGCGATAGGTCCGCCGTCGGGTTCGATTCCGATCTCACGCATACGGGCTTCGGCCCAGGGCCGCAGCCCGCTGCCGTCGCGCGCGCCATGGTCTCGATCGTAAAAGGAGACCGGCGCCCAACTGTTGTAGCCGAATAGCGTCAAGCCGCGCCCGAGCCGAGGTAGCTCATCCAGATCGAACAGGAGGGAAAAGACGCGGTAGCGCAGGCGGTGGGCCTTGGGCCGCACGCGCTTGTGCACCACTTCGCCGGCATAGAGGGCGGAGCGCAACTTCATGCCGCGGCGACCAGACGTGGAAGAGGCGCAACATGGATACGATCGTTTTCGCCAGGGACCGCCCATGGACGGCGCAGGCCGCCAAGCTGCTCGGCGACCGCAAGGCCGGATTGCAAGGCATCTTCGTGGAAACCATAGCCGAAGTAGCTGCCGCAGAACCACGTATTGCGGCGTCCCTGCAGCGACCAAAGGCGACGCTGCGACCACAGCGCTTCGGCGTCGAAAAACGGGTGCGCATATTGGATGCGGCGGTGGACAAGATGCTCGGCCGGGTCCACCACGGGATTGAGCGTGACGAAGACCTCGCGCTCGGCCGGCAGACCCTGGAGCAGGTTCATCCAGTAGGTGACACAAAGATTGGGCGAGGTTTGCGCGGCGGGGGCCGCGCCCTCGATAAAGTTCCAGCTTGCCCAGACGCGGCGGCGCCGGGGCATCAGACGTGGATCGCCGTGCAGCACGGCGGTGTTATCCGTGTAGCGCCACTTTCCGAGCAGCGATCGTTCCTGCGCGTCGGCGTCAACCAGGAGGCCAAGCGCTTCGTCGGCGTGGGTAGAAATCACAACGTCATCGAAATAGTCCGCGTGGCCATGGACGTCCTCGACGCAGACACCGGCGCCGGTACGGCGGATGCTGCGTACGCCCACATGTCTTATACGTTCCGCATAGGGTGCGGTGAGACGCCGCACGTATTCGCGGCTTCCACCGGCGACGGTACGCCACTGCGGCCGGCCGCGCAGGAGCAGGAGGCCGTGAGACTTGAAGAACGCAATGAAGGCGCGCGCGGGATAAGCGAGCATCTCCACCGGGGTGGCGGACCAGATCGCGGCGCCCATGGGCAGCAAATGGTCGTTGATGAACGCTTCGCCGTAACCTTCGCGTGCGAGATAGGCGCCAAGGCTGATGTCGCCGGTTTCGTCGAGGAGATTGGGGGCGGCGTCATAGAAGCGCAGCAGATCGGCGATCATGCCCCAGAAGCGCGGGCGCAGGAGATTGCGGCGCTGGCCAAACAGGCCGTTGAGGGTCGTGCCCGCGTATTCAAACGTCCCGCCGCGGAGCGAGGCGGAGAAGGACATATTGGACGCGCGCGTCGGCACGTCCAGATGATCGAAAAGCGCCGTAAGATTGGGATAGGTGAGCGTGTTGTAGACGATGAATCCCGTATCCACGGGGACGGACCCGCCCGGACCGGCGACCTCGACGGTGTGGGAATGCCCTCCCGTGCGGTGTTCCTTCTCATATACAGTCACCCGGTGACGCCGGCTGAGAAGCCATGCGGCGGACATGCCCGCGACCCCGGTCCCGATTACTGCTATTTTCAGGCCGGGCGGCGTTTGGTCCGAATCACTCACTTCACTCTCCCACAGCAGCACCGATGCGGATTTTCCGTCGCAATCCTGTGAAAATACGGACCGGGTCCCGGGTTGGATCACTTCTGAAACAGAAATGTTCCCCCGGTGTGATCCAGGGACCGACCGCCCGCGTATATCGCCCATGGGCCACCACGCGATGAACATCGGCGCGCGTCTTGATGAAAGTGCTCGGGAATCGTCGCTGCTGTTGTTGGTGGCGCAAAGCCGCGACGTGGACGCGTTCCGTTCGCTGTTCGAGATTTTTGCCCCGCGCCTGCGTGCGTTCGTGGGCCGGAATGCCGGCGCGGCACTGGTCGAGGATATCGTGCAGGAAACGTTCGTAAACGTGTGGCGCAAAGCCAATCTCTACAATCCGGAACGGGCGTCGGCGGCGACCTGGATCTATACGATCGCGCGGAATGCGCGGATCGATTTGCTGCGCAAGACGTTTCGCCCGGAGGTGGATGCGAACGATCCCGCCCTTGTCCCGGAGCCGGCAGAACCGGCTTTTGAGCAGATCTCCCGCGATCAGGAGGACGTGCGGTTGAAGCGTGCGCTGTCGGCCTTGCCCGCGGAGCAGCATGAAGTTCTGCGGCTCGCGTACTTCGCGGACATGGCGCACGGCGACATCGCGGCGCACTTGAACCTCCCGCTGGGCACGGTGAAGTCGCGGATCCGCCTGGCCTTGCGGCGCATTCGGTTGGAATTCGGAGAAGAGCCATGACGATCCGCCATCATCCGAGCGCGGAACTCATTCTGGATTACGCCGCGGGCGGCCTCGCCCACGGCCCGGCCTTGGCCGTGGCGAGTCATCTCGTGCTCTGCCCCCACTGCCGCCGCACGACGCAGCGTCTCGAAGCCCTGGGCGGGCGCCTTATGGCGGACGCCGTGGGATCGCAGAACGACAGCGGCCGCGCCTTCGACGCCATCCTTTCCAAGATCGCAGGAGGCGCGGACGAGAGCGTGCCGGCGCTTCAGCCGGCGACGGCGGTGTTCCCACACCCGTTGCGCATGGCGCTTGGCGGCGACATTGGCACCGTGCCGTGGAAACGGTTGGGCATGGGTGCGTATCACTACATCATCCCGTCGGACGATGGACCCGCGACCGCACGCCTGCTGCTCATTCCAGCGGGGCGGCCCGTGCCGGTCCACACCCATGTCGGTACGGAACTGACGTTGACCCTACGCGGGGCGTACACAGATGCGACCGGTCACTTCGCGTGCGGTGATTTGCAGGAGGCCGACGACAGCCTTACGCACCAGCCCCATGCGACGCCGGACGAAGATTGTATTTGCCTCGCGGTGACGGAGGCGCCCCTGCGCTTCAAGAGCTGGCCCGCGCGCATTCTGCAGCCCTTATTGGGAATTTGAGTTTGCGTGGACCCCGCGGCGTGCGGCGAGGCTCGTTCGGATCATGGATCCCGCGCGCGGCTTCTTTACTGGATGTGTGGACGCGCCCGCGCGGAGCGCCACAACCACGCACAGGAAACGGGCCAATCGCGACGACATGCGCCACTTCACCTTTCCAGAGGGCGTTTTCCAATGGGAGGTGAAACCCGCGAAACCCGTATTGGCTTCCGCCGGGGCTCAAATTGCACGCACGGAGAAAAGAAATTAGCGGGCGGTCTTCCTGGCGTTGAACAGGTCGCGGCCGCTGACCAAAAGGATACCAGCGAGCACCAGGACCGCGCCGATGATGAATGCGGTGTCCAGCGCCTCGCCCAGGATCGCGACCCCGAAGCTGATGCCGAAGACCGGGCTCATGAAGGAGAGCACGCCGAGACGTGACGCGAGATAGGTGCGCAGCAGCGCGAACCAGGCGAGGAAGCTGAGGAAGGAGACGAGCACGATCTGGAACGCGAGGCTGGCGGCCAGCACGGGCATGTAGGTTACGTCCGTCTGACCCAGAAGGATCGCGGCGGCGATGAGAAGAACGAAGGCGCCGACGAGCTGGTAGAGCAGCGTCACGGTGGCGGGTGTGCGCGACAGACGCGAGAAGCGGATGGTGAGTGTGGTCGCGCCCCACATCGCGCCGGCGGCGATGCCGAGGAGGTCGCCGATCCAGCTGGCGCCACCGTCACTGGCGGCGCCACGGCCCGCAAAAGAAACGACGATGCCCGCGAAGGCCGTGGCGATGCCGACCCACTGGAGAGGCGTAAGTCTCTCCTCGGGTAGGCGCAGATGAAGGCCAAGGGCCGCGAACACGGGCGCGGTATAGAGGAAGATCGCCATGTGCGAGGCGCTGGTGAAACGCAGGCCTTCGCCGACGAACAGGAACTCCACGGCGAAGAGGACGCCGACAAGCAGGCCCGGCCGCCATGTGCCGCCACCGAGCTGGGCGGTCTCGCGGCGGAGGAGGATGAGGATCGCGATGAGGATCGCCGCGGCGCCGGAGCGCACCGCGACCTGGAGCACAGGCGCCATGGCCGGCGCGGCGGCTTTGAGCGCCACCTGCTGCATGCCCCAGATCATGCACAGCACGACCATGAGCGCGGCGGCTTTGGTGTCGATGGGCTTGCGGGAGGTCATGCGGTTCTAGCGGCTTTGGTGTTACATCTTCGTGCGCGGGCCCCGCGCGGCCTTCACGCGGCGGCGATCACGTCGATGCGCAACGGCGCGCCGCCCGCCACGATCGCCAGCAGGCGGTCGATGTTCGGATGCGCGCCGGGGCGGTTGCGGGCGTCGGCGGTGTGTTCGGCGAAGACAGCCAACCCGTGTTCGGCGGCCTTGGCATCGAGACCGCCAAAGATCCGCTTGAGATACTGATAGACCGCGAGCGAGCCCTGTTTGCCCGGCTGATTCTCGATGCTGGCGACCACGGTACCGTTGGCGTCGATCAGATCGATGCGTTGCACGCCGTCGATGGCCGGCAATTTCTGGAGGTTTTCTTTGAACACCGCACCCGCTTGAATCACGACGCTACTCCCACTCAATCGTTTTACCGCCAAAAGCGCGCGGATTTAGCGGTTCAAATGACAGTTTGTCAAAAGTTGAATGACGGGGACCGAAGACCAGATCACTAGCATCAACGTGCCCTATCGCCGCCCATCGGGCGCTCTCGGCCGTTCCAGTTCCCGAATAATATGTTCCTTAAGCTTGGCCGCCGCCGCCGTCAGTTTCGAGGGGTGCAATAGCGCCATTTCGGTATCGGCAAGTTGAGGCAAAGAAGAGCGTTCTGCGTCAAGGATCAATAAATCTTGCGGCACCATTTCCTTTGGCAAAACAGCAACGCCCAACCCCGCTCTCACGGCCGCATGAGCCCCGGCAAGCGATGCGCACGTATAAGCAATCCGCCATTTGCGCCCGGCGCGAGACAGCGTGTCGGTTGCCCTTTTCCGATAAAGACAGGGGCTTGGCGAGACGACGAGCGGGACGGGCCCACTGAGGGCAACAGACGAGTCCGCCGCGACCCAGACGAGGGGCTCGCGCCACACGCTTGTGCCTTTAACGCTGCTCGAACGCTCGCGTTTCACAAGCGCGAGATCCAAACCGCCCTTACGAAATCGGCTTAGAACTTGCAGGGTCAACTCGCACGTCATCTCGATAGTGACGCGTGGATGCGAGCGCGCGAATGCCCCCAATACTTTCGGAAGGTGGCTTGTCGCAAAGTCCTCCGGCGCACCGAGGCGAACGACGCCCGAGACCTCGGGCTCCTTCATTTGATCGATCGCTTCGTCGTTGAGAGACAGCATCCTGCGCGCATATTGCAAGAGGGTCTCGCCATCAGGCGTTAGGGATATTTGCCGCGGGCTGCGCTGGAGCAGTGTTTTTCCCAGCTGATCCTCCAGCCGCTTCACTTGCAAGGAGATCGCGGGTTGCCCACGCAACAAGCGCGTGGCGGCCACCGAAAAGCTGCCGGCATCGACCACGGTGACGAAAGTTCTTAGGAGACCAAGTTCCAAATTCTCGGAGGGAGCCATCATTAATACTCTTAATGATTAAACGTCGCATTATCAATTTATCATATAGATCATACCGCGCCATAGTTCCATCGGTCCAATCGAGAAGGAACTCCCATGAACGCATTCAGCTCGCCAATGCTCTCTACGTCGCACGCCGCCAAAGCCACTCCCGTCGCGATTGCTTTTGGCGACGGTATAGGACCTGAAATCATGTCCGCGAGCCTTGACGTTTTGGGGTCCGCCGGCGCTCGATTGGAGATTCATCGCGTCGATATCGGCGAGCATGCGTATCTTAATGGGTGTTCCTCCGGCATCCCGGTCGAGGCCTGGGATACATTGCGGAAAACGAAAGTTCTATTCAAAGGCCCGATCACAACGCCCCAGGGCGGCGGCGTCAAAAGCCTCAATGTGACGCTGCGAAAGACTTTCGGCTTATTCGCGAACCTTAGACCCTGCGGCGCCTATGCCCCTTTCATCGCAACCAAGCATCCCGGCATGGACGTCGTCATCGTGCGCGAAAATGAAGAAGACTTGTATGCGGGGATCGAGCATCGGCAGACGGATGACGTTTATCAGTGCTTAAAGCTGATCACCCGCTCGGGCAGCGAGCGGGTCGTCCGATTTGCGTTCGAATATGCCCGGAGACATGGGCGAAAGAAGATCACCTGCATCACTAAAGACAACATCATGAAGATGACGGACGGCCTCTTTCACAAGGTATTCGATGAGGTCGGCGAAGATTATCCCGACATTCTGCAGGAACATCTCATCGTCGATATCGCCGCCGCCAGATTGGCAAACACACCTGAGGATTTTGACGTCGTCGTCACGTCCAACCTGTACGGCGACATTCTGAGCGATATAGCGGCGGAGATCGCCGGATCGGTCGGACTTGCGCCGTCGGCGAACATCGGCGCCGAGTGCGCCATGTTCGAAGCAATTCACGGAAGCGCGCCGACACTGGCGGGACGCGATGTCGCCAACCCGACGGGCCTTATGCTTGCCGGGGTCATGATGCTTAATCACCTGGGGCAAACGGAGGCGGCGCAACGCGCTCACAACGCGATCCTGTGCGCGATCGAGGACGGCATCCATACGGCGGACATATACGTCAACGGCCAGTCCTCGACCTTGGTCGGCACGAAGGCTTTCGCACGGGCCGTCATGGAGCGCATGGACCGCGAGCCGAAGATTTTGTCTGCGGCACGGTACATGGCCGCGGCACTTCGACAGGCGGAACAAGCGCCTGCCTCACGCCGTAC
>JAIUPE010000109.1 GCA_020160875.1 Pseudomonadota bacterium | reverse complement strand
ATTGCGCCTTCCTGTGAAAACACCCGATGTAGCGGTTACGGCCGAGGTGTGAGACTTTCATCCTTATGAGCACGGGCCCCAAAGTTCTGATCGTCGACGATGAGCCGCAGATCCGGCGCTTCCTGCGCGCCAGCTTGCAGGCACACGACTATCAAGTGATCGAGGCCGAGAACGGCAAGGAGGGCGTGCGGGCTTGTACGGTACAAAAACCCGACCTGCTGATCCTAGACCTGGGCCTGCCGGATATGGACGGTCTCGATGTCATCAAGCTGGTACGCGAGTGGTCCAGCATTCCCATCATCATCCTGTCGCTACGCTCGGACGATCCCGACAAGATCGAGGCCCTTGACCGCGGCGCCAATGATTACGTCACCAAGCCGTTCAGCATGGGGGAACTTCTGGCGCGTATGCGCGTCGCCCTGCGGCAAGGACAAGGAAGCGGATCTGACTCGGAGCCCGTGATTAACGCCGGCGAAATCGCCATCGACCTTTCAAAGCGTCTGGTGACGGTGGCGGGCACACCAGTCCGGCTTTCCCGCAAGGAGTATGACCTCCTGCGCATTTTGGCCTCACACCCGGGCAAGGTCATTACCCACCAACAGCTTCTGCAGGAAGTCTGGGGGCAGGCCTACGTCGAGGAGACCCAGTACCTCAGGGTTTATATCGGCCAACTGCGCCAGAAGCTGGAAAAGGAGCCGGCCGCCCCGAAATACCTCGTTACCGAGCCGGGGGTGGGCTACCGACTGCAGACCGGCTAGACTCCGGCAGGAGGGGCAAATTTATTTGCCGTATCAAGGACTTTTTGGCCGCCGGTTGTCGTCTTTTCAAATATCCCCTCAGGCATAATATTGCCTGAATTTAGCGCTATCTGAGATTTCACGAGACGTACGCCCCTTCGAGCAAGTCACAGAGAGGCTCAAAATGAAGACTTCACTCATCGCACTCACCGCAGCCCTGACCTTGAATCTTGGCATCGCCTCGGCCTTCGCGGATACCGTCGGCGAAAACCATCGTTGTGTCCGCCTAAGCGATATTCGGGAATCGCCGGTGATCAACGACAAGACCATCGTGCTCAAGATGCGTTCCAAAGATGATTTCAAGCGCGTCGACATGCGCGGCACATGCTCCGGCATGAAGTTCAGCGGCATCGGTCATTCGACGCCGACGGACGAGTTGTGCACGTCGGATGCGATCACCGTCCTTCAGCCGGTGGGCGCCGCCTGCATGATTGAGAAAATTGTCACGATCGACAAGGCGGAAGCCGACTCCCTGCTCTCCACGCGGTAGCAGCTACTTCTTAGCGGTCACGATATCGTCGAAGCGCGCAGGGGTTTTCTCAACGCGTTCCAGACGTGGGTATCTCAGACCACCGCTATAATCGACCGTCAGGGTGCGGACATCATCTCCCGCCCTGACGATCAATTCCACCTTCTTTCCGCTCTTGGTTTCCTTCACAGCGGCTTTCAATCGGTCGCCTTCATAGGTTTTGCCGTTGACCGCGAGAATGCGCCCGCCGATGGCGAGACCCGCTTTGAACAAAGCCCCATCCCATACAACGCTGGCGAGCCTTCCGTCAGACTCGATGCTCGCCCCCAGTGAGTAGCTGAGATCCAGAACGCGGCGCTGAGTCTCCAAGGTCTTGAACAACTCGGTCGGCTCTTCGGTATAGATCAGGCGGTAGCCGCCACGCGACACGCCGTCGAGCGGCGCGCCGGGGCCATGACCGTCAAGGCGTTGGCGCAAGAACGCCGCCCAGTCATTTGGCGCGAGTTCATTCAAGAGCGCGACAACATCTTCGAAGGTATAAGTCGCTTGTTTCTCCCATTCGCCATCCTGCTGACCGAAAAACGCCCGCGCGAAGTCATCGAGCGAACGACGCCCGTTTGTGCGTTCCCGCAACAGGGTATCGATATCGAGCCATACCAGGAGACCTTCGGAGTAGTAGTCCTCGCTGCGTTGCCAGCTCGACCAAGGCTGAGGGCGGCGCGCCGACGTGATTGGATCGTTCGTCGTGTCCTGCAAAGGCTTCCATTCGCGGCCAATGCGGTGATCGTAGAGAGCCGCGGTCGCGGCAAGCGCATCGAGTGCCTGCTGCTTGGTCCACAAGCCCGAGCGGGCCGCGAGGACGTAGCCCCAATACTGGGTCTGACCTTCGTAGAGCCACAGCAGGGAATCGCGCATCGGCACATTATAGTTCGGCGTCCACAGATCCGCCGGGCGGCGGAATTTTCCGTTCCAGGAATGACTGTACTCGTGCGCCAAGAGATCACGGCTCGGAAACCGGCGGTCCCATTCGGTGAAATACTTGGCACTGGTGCCGTTCTCGCTCGACCGATGATGCTCAAGACCGATACCACCCATCTTGTCGGACAGCGCAAGAAGGAAATCATAATGATCGTAGTGGCGCGCGCCGAACAACAAGTCGGCCTGTTTCACGAGACTACGGTGCGCGGCTATATATTCGGGCTTCGCCTCAAGCTGTTCGGGCTCGTCGGCCATGATGTTCAGCGTGACGCGGGAGCGGCCCTTGGGATCAAGGTCGATACGGCTGAAGTAACGACCAGCAAAGATCGGGGAATCGACGAGAACCTCGAGCGAAACCGGCTTGAAGGTCGTTTCGCTTCCGCTCGCCGCGGCCGTCTCCAGCGCCGTGCCCATTTGCCATCCGTCGGGGAGTTTGACGCTGGCTTCGACCGGGATGCGGCGGGCGTAGTAGCCGGCGGGATACAGAACCACTGTATTCCATTGCAAATTCAGCATTTCCGGGGTGACGACGATACGGCCCTGATCGCCAGCAGTCGGCGAAAGATATTGATACTCGAGGTCGACGGCATTCGACCCGACCGGGACGTCGATATGGAAGGCGTAAACATCGACCGGATCCCGGCGCCACTCGACGCGTTTCCCTCCCGCACGGATGATCAACCCGGCAAGCTTATCGATCGGTCCGCGCGGCGCATGATTGGCCGGCAGCCATTGCGGAAACAGGAGGGTGAGCGGGCCGGGCGACGCTGGAATGGTCGCGCGGACATTGAAGATGCGCTGCTCGGTGTTCGTCGCATCTACGTGCAGCTTAATGGTGCCTGGATAGGCTTCATCGCGCGGCGCCGGCAGCGGAATGGCCTGGCTGAAATCGGCGGCGGACAAAGGTGCCGCGACCGCGATGACAACGGCCAGCGTCGACAACACTGTTCTGAAAATCACCTGTCGTTCCCCCACAACGGCTGATGAGCGAGCTTACCAGCCCAACGGGCCGGGAAAAGAAAAGAAAAAGCCCCGCAAACGAGGTGATTCGTTGCGGGGCTCGAGTTACCACCGTGCGGCGTGATGGGGGATGGGAGATACCGCTCCGATGGATTCCTAAATTTGGTTACAAACTCTAGGCCGTCGCCAACATCGCTGCATCGAAGCCCATGGCAGTGCGCAAGCGAGCGCGCCCGCGGCACAAGCGAGACTTCACGGTACCGACGGGTTCATTCATCGCCCGCGCCACTTCGTGCTGGCTGCCTTCGTGAACGCCGAGGACGATGATCGCCTGACGTTCGTTGGAAGACAGGCGGCGCAGCGCGTTCATGGTCTGCTTCAAGAATACACTGTTGACCTGGCTAGGAACTTGAACGCGCCGATTTCCATCGTCGGCCATCGCGACATAGCGGCGGTCGAGGGTTTCCCTACGCTTTTGGCTGATGAAAACATTGCGCATCAGCGTGAACAGCCACGACTTAAGGCTGGTACCTTGCTGAAACAGATCCTGTTTGCGCAAAGCCCGCTCGACACAGTCCTGCACGAGATCATGAGCATCATCTTCATTGCGGGTCAGGACACGCGCAAAGCGGGCGAGGTCCGGAAGCAAAGTCTGCAGTTCAGTCTGAAACGCGCTCATCTTTGAAACTCCCTGTCGTTTCCCCAGGACCCCGTTCTGGAATCCGGCTGTCACAACTGAGGAGAAGATGGACGCTCAGCCCGTAAAATCGCGATGTGGAAAAGACCATGCGTGCATAAAGAGAGCATCAGGACCCGCGGCGAGTATTTTCGCGCCCCACAGCGCGTATCGACAGCCGTCACCTGACTGACGCATCATCAAGTTATTGGTACGTATTGATTTTTTTGCGACCTACGGGGCGCTGCCTCGGCTTTAAAACCACGCCGACTCAGGCGAAGCGGGCATAAAGAAAATATAAAGATCGCGCCTTCAACGGCGTGGTATGCGATGGGTTCCGAGGGCAAGACCACCCAAGCCGATCACCGCAAACAAAAGCGCCGCACCGTCAAGGCTGATACGCATCAGCGCACTCGCGCCCGGCTTGCCGCTATAGAGATCGAGCAAGACCGCACATACGACTGCGAGATAGGCGAGGTATTTGAATTGCAGCATCGAAGGCCCCACGTCCACACATCCAGCCCAGCAACGCATCAACTTCGAATGCGGTTGCCGCGAGGGCTTAGGCGGCAGCGGCTTCGGCCTTACCCTGCTCCTTCCCGGCCGCAGGTAGGGATTTGACGGGCGCCACGCCCAATAACTTGGGATCTTGAGAGACGACACTGAGCGGGAAGCGAAGCGACACCTTTAAACCCGGCACATTGTCCTCGAGCTTCAATTCGAGACCGTGCGATTTCGCCACTGCCGCGACCAGGGCCAGGCCCAGACCGCTGCCAGGCGATGTGCGGCTCTGCTCCAGGCGGAACAGCCGCTCCAAAACCTTGTCTTTATATTCATCGGGGATACCCGGCCCCGTATCGCAGACGATGGCGGTGGGCTGCCCCTTCTGACGCGTCAACACCACCGTAACGGCGCCGGTGTCGGTGTACTTGATGGCGTTATCGATCAGGTTCGCGAACGCCTGGGCCAGCAAATTCGGATCTCCTTTCACAAACAAGCCTTGCTCGAAGCGCGTGATGAAACCGAGCCCCTTCTCCTCCGCCAGCGGGCCATATAGGTCGGCGACCTCCTCGGCCAGTGTATGCAGATCTATATCGACGAAGTTGCGTTGCGTGCCTGCTTCGGCGCGCGCCACGCGCAGGAGCGCCGCGAACGTGGCTAGCAAGCTGTCGGCATCTTCGAGCGCGCCTTCAATAGCGCCGCGTTGGGCCGGATCGTCGACATGACGCAACGCATTCTCCAACCGGCTGCGCAAGCGAGTCAGCGGAGTACGCAGGTCGTGCGCGACGCTTTCCGAAACTTGCTGCATGCCGCGCATAAGGCGCTCGATCTGATCGAGCATCGAATTAATACCGACCGAAAGCCGGCTTAATTCGTCATTACGCTGGCTGACCGGCACGCGCTTGCTCAGATCGCCGGACATGATGCTGCGGCAGGTGCGCGTAATAGATTCAACGCGCCCCATAATCGTGCGGCTAAAGATGAAGCCACCCAACAGGCCAAGCGCGACCGTAATGGCCAGGCCGACATTGAGTGAATCGCGCAGGCGCTCGCGGAAAACGCGCGCGGCACGTATGTCTCGCCCCACCAGCAGACGTACGCCGCTTTCTGGGTCCATAAGCTGAAGCGCGCGCACGTCCGCCGTGGCGGGCGTGGCGCCACGATTGTCGCTCGTCGCGAAGTTGATCCAGACATCGTCGCTTACGCCCCGCTGCGGCCAGACACGCATATTCCCTGCGAGAGGATTGCCGGTACGGTCGACGAGCAGATAAACGCCGTCACGATTGGTGTTCGGATCGGCGCGGCGATTGACCGCCATGATAAGACCCTGCACACCCGCGCGCGCCAGGCTTTCCTGGAACGTCACCACTTCGGCTTCGATGGCCGCTTCCATCTGCTGTTCGGCAAAACCTGCCGTGGCCCAGAAGACAAAGTAGAAAAGACCGCCGACGGAAACCCCAAAGATCAGCGTGTAAACAACCGCAAGCCGGAAGGTGAATGACGAGAAGATGCGGGCGACGCGCTGCATGGCGCAGTTCAAGCCGCCGGTTCGAGCTTATAACCGGCGCCGCGAACCGTATGCAGGATCGGCTTGTCGAAAGGCTTGTCGATTTTTTGGCGCAAACGGCTGATATGAACATCGATCACATTCGTTTGCGGGTCGAAGTGATACTCCCACACATTTTCGAGAAGCATCGTGCGAGTCACGACCTGCCCGGCGTGGCGCATGAGATACTCGAGCAAGCGGAACTCGCGCGGATGCAAATATACACGCTTTCCCTGACGCACGACTTTGCGGGCCAAGAGGTCCATCTCGAGGTCGCCGACTTTCAGTTGCGTATTCTCCGGCGGCGTTCCCGAACGGCGCAGCAGCGCTTCAAGACGCGCAAGCAATTCGGAGAACGCGAACGGCTTCGCGAGATAGTCGTCACCGCCCGCCTTCAACCCGGCGACGCGATCTTCGACCTCACCCAGGGCACTGAGAAACAGAACCGGCGTTGCGATATTCGATTTGCGCACTGACTCGACGATCGACAGGCCATCGGGGCCGGGCAACATACGGTCGACGACCATGACGTCGTACGGCTCCGACAACGCAAGGAATAAGCCCTCGCGGCCGTCAGCGGCATGGTCGACGATGTAGCCGCTTTCACGCAAACCTTTGGTGAGGAACTCCGCAGCTTCGCGGTCGTCCTCGATCACGAGCACGCGCATCGGTCCATCCGTACGCATGGCGCGGTTGTCGCTGGCGGCAAGCTCACTCTCCGGCTGTGACAGTCCAATCATGAGTATATCGCGAACCTGTTGAAATATTGCGAAAAAAGTTCGATGGCTGTCCCGGCTCCACGAGACCGGGCGCACTTCTCTAGTTTAAGTACGGGACGGGTGGAGACCGCGTTACAAGGCTGTCACCGCAGGGCGTGTTCGCCTTAATTTAGCCGGCCTTTTTGGGCATAAAGTGCGCGGGCGGGGCCCCGCTTCCGGACGTCCAAAATCCTCAAAGATTGGACGGGCAGCGTGCCTTGCGGCCCAAGTTTTACGCGTGAGGAAGATCATGTGCGTCTCTTCGATTTTGGGAAGATTTCTGCGCAGCGCCACTATGGCCGCCGTTGTTGGCGTCGCGGTCTTCGCCGTGCCCGCGCCGGCAAGCGCGCGCGATTCGTTTTCCTTCTCGACCGGCTTCAATAGCTGGGGCGGAAGCAGCTTCGGCATCGGCTACAGCACCGGCGGTCACTGGGGCCGCGGCGGATGGGGCCATCGCGGGTGGCGCGGTGGTGATCGCCTGTCTCTCGGCTTCACGTATATCGCACCGCCCATGTACTACGGCCCGCGCCCTTATACTTACCCGGCCTATCCGTATCCGCCGCGTGCCTATGGCTACTCAGGATATTACCCGGCCGGTGGCGTGGTCGTATTCTCGCCCTACGTACGCGAGCGTTTGGATACGCGCGCCCGCGGATTCTATTACGACGCCTATCGCAACGCGCTCGATGCGCCGATCGGCGAGCCCATCGACTGGAACGCCGGGCGTGTCCGCGGCGCAGTGACGACCACTCGCGACGGCTGGGCCGGCAATCGCTACTGCCGTGAATTCCGCCAGAGCGTCGTCATCGACGGTAGAAATGAAGAAGCTTACGGCACCGCGTGCCGGAACGATACCGACACGGATTGGGAAATCGTCCCCAATTAACCGTTCAACACGGCCTTTGAAGCGTTCCTTCCGCTTCGAGGCGCTATTAGCCCGTTAAATTTCCTTGGCGTCCCCTTATAATGCACGCCTGTACTCGGGGGCGTACCGCGTGAGGAAACTTCAGTACCGATTGGCAATCGTGGTGGTGGCGGCCGCATGCGTCGCGAGTTGCGGCATCCTGCCGCGGGTCGCGCGCCAAACGACGGCGGCGGCGATCTCGCCGATCGCATCGACGGCCCGCACCGTTTCCCAAGACCTTCGTATTGTAAGCCAGAACATGGCCGCAAGTTCGGCCGCCTCGGCGCAAACCGCGCGGCAAGTTTCGTTGGCGACAGCGCGCGCACGCACCGCCTCACAAGCCATGCAGCAGCGCCGCGCGCAAACGGCCCACATCGCCAAACAAAACGCCGCGATGACGAAACAAGCCAAAGCCGATGGGACACCCTCGGAACCGCTCGACATATTGCCGACGGAGGTTCTCTCACAACTAACGAAAGATCAGGCGGCCTTGCAGCGTGCGGCGCAGGCGGAAGCTTTCACGGCGCCGGTCGGAGAAACTATCTTCTGGGAAGATGGCGGCCGTACCGGAAGCGCGATGGCCGAAACCGAAAACGCGATGGGCAGTTTTCTTTGCCGCACATTCGTCCAAACGATCAAAATCACCGAAAGTGAAGAACGCGCGAGCACCCTCGCCTGCAAAAGCCCTGACGGCATCTGGCAGGCTTCGCTCAATCGATTGGACTTTCCGCCATGACCGGGGTCGACGACACGCCTCTTCAGCAGGAAGAAGAAGGCACAAGTCTGCGCGCCAAACGCGGCGAGATTCTCGCCCGGATCCTGTTCGAGAAAGACAAGGCAATCTTTCGCGAAGGACAGGACAGCACGGACACCTTCGTCGTCGAGTCCGGAAAAATCGGCGTTTATAAGACGGTCGAAGGAAAGCAGGTGCGTCTCGCCGTCTTGGAAAAGGGCGCCATGTTCGGCGAGATGGCTGCGATTACGGGCGAGCGCCGTACGGCAACGACGATTGCCATCGAGCCCTCGGTCGTATGCCGCATTTCGCGCAGCACCATGCAGCAGAAAATCAATTCGTGCGACCCATTTATCCGCGCCCTTCTCGCGATCCTGGTCAACAACCTGAGCCGCGTGAACGAGCGCTACGCGACCACCGCTAATGCCGCAGAAAAGATGCTGGCAGATCTGAAAGCATCGACGAAGACGGACAAAGAGGCGTCGCAAGCCATGCAGGCGCCTGTTAAAACGAACGCCCTCTCTACTTAAGATGATACACACACAATGCTACTTGCTCTTCTGTCGCCAGCTAAACGGCTCGACTTCTCACCGCCCCCGGATTTCGCCAAGCCGACACAACCGGGCCTGTTGAAGGATACGGCGATCCTTGCCGCGCGCGGCAAGACGCTGACGCGCGCGGACCTGCGCCGCCTCATGGACATCAGTCCAAAATTGGCAGAGCTTAACTTCGAACGCTTTCAGAGCTTCGACCCGAAGAACAAGACCGAGGCCAAACCGGCGATTTTCGCGTTCGCCGGCGATGTCTACATGGGCTTCGATGCCAAGACACTGAGCGCCGCCGATATTGCGTTCGCGCAAGATCATGTCGCAATTCTCTCGGGGCTCTATGGCCTCCTGCGCCCCCTCGACGCGATTCAACCGTATCGTCTCGAAATGGGAACTCGGCTCAAGAATGAGCGCGGCGCGGACCTGTACGCCTTCTGGCATGAAAGCGTCGCAGCCTATCTCAATCGCCTGACCGCGCCGATGAAGGATCCGACCGTCGTCAATCTCGCGTCCGAAGAATACTGGTCGGCCGTGAACGAGAGCGCCCTCGAAGCATCCGTCGTGCAGCCGGTCTTCAAGGAGATCAAGAGCGGAAAGGCGCAGATCGTGAGTTTCATGGCTAAGAAAGCGCGGGGCCTGATGGCGCGTTACATTGTTCAGCATCGCCTGACCAAACCCGAGGAGCTGAAACACTTCGATACCGCCGGCTACGGCTTCGATGCGCAGGCCTCGCAAGGCGCGCAGTGGGTCTTCAGCCGGAAAGCAAAGTAGCGCATGCTGCCCCAGGACGAACTTCATCGCCATCTCGGCATCCTGCGGCGCCGGGACAAGCGTTTGTCCGGCGCCATCAAACGCGCGGGACTTCCTAAAGCGCGCGGAATGGACCCGGGTTTCGCGACCCTCATTCACATCATTGTCGATCAACAAGTCTCCACCGCCGCAGGCGCCGCAATCTGGGCGAAGCTAAAGAAGGCCGCGGGTGGCCGTGTGACACCCCGCAGCTTGCTCGCGCTCGGCGAGAAAGGCTTGCGCGCGAACGGCATGAGCGGACCAAAAACCCGTTATGCGCTCGGCCTCGCGGAAGCAGCCGCCGGGGGAAAGCTTAATTTCCGCACCCTCGCGCGCGCGCCGGACGAGGAGGTGCGCGCGACGTTGACCGCGTACAAAGGCATCGGCGATTGGACCGCCGATATTTATCTTTTGTTCGGCATGGGACGGCCCGACATCTGGCCGGTCGGTGACCTCGCGATCCAGCATGCCATCCGCATGCTGCATGAGTTGAGCGACCGCCCGGCGCCCGATGTGTGCGAAATCCTAGGGGCGCCCTGGCGGCCCTATCGATCGAGCGCGGCCATCTTTCTGTGGCACTACTTCGCGCACATGCGCCGGATTTCGGCCCCGCCAAAGCCCTAAACACTTGGAATGGCATAGAAAACAAGCCTTGCGTTTGGAGGTCCGGGCTCTATCCTCGCCACCCGCCAGCCATCTGGCCCATACAAATTCATAAGTCTCTCTGGGGGATAGTTCGTCGTGTCCGAGAACGCTCAAAACGATACCGCCGCAGCGCCGCCGCCGGGCGTAGCACCGCTCTTCTACACCGAACCAATGCCGGTCGCGGCCTCGCTGCAGCCAGACTGGAAAATCCGTCCGGAGCACGACTTCACTTTCGCCGCGCGCGCCAACACCGTGCCGCTGACGGCGCCGGAATTCATGATGGCCGCACGCCACTTCCCGATCATTTTCCTCGGCGATGCTGTTCCGACGGCGGTCCTGGGCTTCCAACCCAACACTAATCTGTTCGTTGATCGCGATGGCCATTGGGAACGCGGCGCCTACGTACCGGCGTACATTCGCCGCTATCCGTTCATCCTGCTCGGCCAGCAGGGCGATGAAATGCTGCGCCTGGGCATTGATCGCGCGGGCCGTTCGAGCAAGACCGACGCCCGCGCCTTGTTCGAAGACGGCAAGGAAACGCCGGTGATCAAGCAGGCCGTGGAACTCGGCGAGCAGTTCC
>JAIUPE010000108.1 GCA_020160875.1 Pseudomonadota bacterium | reverse complement strand
TGCGAACGCAGGTCGGCATAGACGTGGCCCGTGGTGCCCTCGTAGGAGGCGGTGTCGATGCCGCCCTGGCCCCAGAGCTGGTTGGGCGTGCCGGCATTGATGCCGCCGCCGATCAGCACGTCGTTGCCCTCGCCGCCATAGAGCAGGTCGCTCGACGCGCCGCCGGTCAGGCGGTTGGCGCCGGCATCGCCGATCAGCGTGCTTCGGCCGAGGCCTGCGGTCAGGTTCTCGATGCTGTCGTAATTGTCCGCCAGCATGTAGTTCACCATGCCGTATCCCGCCGAGAGGTCGGCATACACGACACCGCTGCGACCGGCATAGGAGGCGGTGTCGATACCGTCGCCACCCCAAAGCTGGTTCCTGCCGAAACTGCCCATCAGCACGTCGTCGCCGGCGCCGGCATAGAGAATGTCGTCACCGATGCCGCCATCGATGAAATCGTTGCCGGCGTTGCCATGCAGCACGTTGTTGAGTTCGTTGCCGATGATGGTGTCGTTGCCGCTGCCGGCCACCAGCGTGCCGATCAGGGAGCGCGTGTCGCCGTGGTAAAGCAGCGTGTTGTAGACGTTGCCCTGCGCCTGGTACTCGGCCGTACCCGCAGGCGCCCAGGCGTTCAGGTCGGCGAGATGATCGACCGAGAAGCGCAGCCACTGGCCGGCCCGCAGGTCGTCGTACTGGTCGCCGTTGAAGTTGCTGAGGTCGTAGGTCGTGTCTGCGCCCTGCGTCCACACGGTCTGGAAGATCTTGTTCGTTTCCGTCACGCCGGTGTCCGGTGCTTCCTCGCCGTCGATGTACTGCTGCCCGGTGCTGTTGCTCCAGGTATAGACCGCCTTCACCGCTGGCGTCGTGTCGGTCTTGCCCTTTTCGAAGTTCGCGCCGTACATCTCCTGCAGGGCGGCGATGTCGTACATCATGTAGCCCGACACCGAGGATCCGTCGGGCGCGGTCGTGTTGGCGTTGACGCCGACTTCGCCGGTCAGGAACGACGAATAGCTCATCACCGTGAATTCGATGTTGCTGCGATCGGCCGAGATGGCGCCGTTCGGATGAGGCTCGAACGGATGCTTGAGGCCCATCGCGTGGCCGATCTCATGGATGATCGTCGCGAAGGTGTCGTTACCGTACAGCTGGTCGGTCTCGGGCGTCCCGTTTTCGCCGAGGAACACGTCGCCCGAGCTGTTGGAGATCGCGCCCTCGTGATTGTAGGGAAAGTTCGCATGCGAGCCGCCGTCGTTGCCCGGCAGGCTCCCCGCGCCGGCAATGCGGATGGCCGCGTCCGGCGTGTCGGCCAGGTCGAAGGAGACGCCGGTGTACCAGGTGATCTGGTTGAAACCGATGACCGACGCCGCTTCCTGATGCTCGTTGGCCTGGATGAAGACCGCCAGGCCCTCGGGATCCTGATAGTCCTCGGGATAGTCGTCGACGGAATCCGGAAAGAAGTACGTGAAGCTGTCCGCCGCTTCCTGGCCATCGGCGTCCGACGTCCAGTAGTGATCCGACAACAGCGCCCTGACGTTCGCATCGATGATCGTGTAGGAAGCGAAGGTGCCGGCATAGAGGCCGCCCTTGGCAAGCAGGTCCGCATGCGTGCCGCGCGCGTTTCCACCGGTCTGGTCCATGTAGCGTGGATAGTCGGCCGCCTTTGGACTTTCCGAGCCTGCCGCGCTCCAGGGCCAGTCGTTGGTGTTGCGTACCCAACCGATGTTCGGTTCGATCACGTTGGGCAAGCTGGAAATCCCATGTAGGCCCTTCCAGTCGGTTGCGGGATTGCTACCGTCGACCGGACGCGTGTAGTCGAAGCGGTCGTCGCGCAATGGCATGAATTGCGGCATTAAGAATGCGATTTGGCCGCTGCTATCGGCGAATAGCGTATCGTTCGAGGAATTCGCCCGCCGTACCGATACCCGCAGGAAGCCTTTGAGATCGGTCGCCTTCGTGCGCAGCCAGCTCTGTTCTAGCGCTGGGATCGGTTTCCACATCAAGGCGGAGGCGACCCACTTCCCACTCTTCTTGGCGACGATAGGGCCGTGATGGGTGCGGTAAGTGGTGAAGGTTCGCGCGGCCATGCTTCCATCGACCTTCCGGAACTTCAACGTGACCTGCTCGGTTTCCAGTGCGCGGTTTTCGAGTCCATATTTATAGGTGTAGCCATCCTCGGTCTTGGTCACGCGCTCGGCGAATTCGTCGACATTGTCTACGGTGGATGACGTGTGCATCCAGCCTGCCTTCGCGTTGAAGCCTTGATAAACGAAGAACTGACCCCATGTGGACGCACCGTATACGTCGAGGCCTTCGCCGCTGGTCACATGCGCTTCGGAGCGGAAATAAAAGCTGGTATGCGGGTTGATGAGCAAAAGCGCGGCGCCGTCGGTTGTCAGTTTTGGCGCGATTGCGATGCCGTTGGAGCCCGAAGGTTCGCGCGGCGCCGCGCCGGTTTCCTCGGGTGCGGGCGGTGTGGGTGTGCCGTAGAAGGTTTTGAGCTCGGTGAGCGAAATCCGCTCGATATCGCCGCCGATGCTGCCTTCGGTGAAGCTCAGCGCCATCCAAGGCTCAAAGCGGGTCAGGGCCCTTGGTTTCACGTCCGGATGTTTCGCCAAGTAGAAATTGAGGCCGTCGGCCCAGGCATTCATGAGCGATTTCAGCCACGCGGGGCTGCGGGCGTATTGGTCTTTCAACTCGTCCGGATTGACGTAGAGACGCTGGCGCAGGTCCGCCCATAATGCGTCCTCGCCGTCCGCTTCGGCGGTCCGCCCAAGCGCCGTCAGATAATTGGCTTCGATGCGGGAAAAGTCGTCCTCGGCCTGGGCGTACATCATGCCGAACACGGCATCGGCATCGCTTTGGCCCTCGATGTGCGGGATACCCCAATCGTCGCGTGTGATCACGACGCGTTCGGCCTGCGCCCGCCAACGGACCGGATCGGGTGCCGGCTCGCAGCAGTTTATGCCCAGCATCGCGGCGATCGGCGCAAACAGTTGGACCAGACTTTCCATCGCGGCTTTCCCCCTCCGAGACCAGCCACGGTAGCATACTGGCATGGACTTCCTAGGAGCAGGGCCCGATTATGACCTGCATTCTTTCGCTGGGGGACCCTCATGAGAGCGCTTATTTCGTTGATCTGCATTGTTGCCGGCCTCGCCGGACCTGCCACCGCAGCGGGGTTCCCGGAGTCGGGCGATATCGCCAAGCGCGGCTTGACCAAAGCCGATTTTCCGCGCTGGATCGAACTCGCTCCCAACGTTTTCGCCTACGAGGGCCTCGAGTTCCCCGATACGGCGGACATCGTTGTGACCACGGTGAGCTTGGTGGTTATCACATCCGACGGCGTCGTGGTCGTGGACGGACAGGGCGATGTGCGCCAGACCCAGGACATGATCGACGGCATCAAGAAGCGGACGTCTCAGCCACTGCGCTATGTCATCGTCGCGTCGGATCACATCGACCATGTGGCGGGCAATGCCACATTCAAGGCGGCCTATCCGAATGTGGTGTTCGTTTCCTCGCCGGTCTCCCAACGCAATCTCGCCAAGAATGAAAACCCGCCAACAGAGACCGTCGCCGACAAGCGCGTCATCACCATGGGCGGCACGGAAATTCAGGTCCTAAACATCGGCCGCGGTCACACAGGTGGCGATCTGGTGGCGTATCTGCCGCAGAGCAAAGTGCTTTTCATGGGCGAGCTCTATATGCGCCACATCTTCCCGGCGCTGCGCAGCGGGTTCCCCTCGGAATGGCTTGCGACGATCAAGAAGGCACAGGCGATGGATGTTTCTTGGTATATCCCCGGCCATGGTTTCGTCGACGACATGGCGTCGATGAAAGCCGATCTCGAGGGTTACCGTGTCGCGCTTGAATACGTCATCAAGGAGGGCAAGCGTCTGCATGCCCTTGGCGCGCCGTGCCCCAACACGGGGAAGCCGCCAAGCTGCGAGGCGCTCAAACAAGCCAATTGGGGTCCGTACTTGGGGTGGGCGTGGGACGAGAACCAGGCGCGGCTCGCGATCTCCAAAGTCTATCAGGAAGTCGAAGGCAAATTGCCGCAATAGCTGGAACGTTCGCGAGGGCTTGAGGAAATGGGTTACGGACGCGTCATAGGTTTGTCGGTCCTGTTGTTGATGGTTGTCGGCGTGATCGTGTGGATGCGCATGGAACCGCCGCGCCAGGTTATGCCTGCGGTGGTGCAAGAATATGCACCGCTCGTGCCCGAAAACGAGACGCCGATCCCCGCCGATGACGCCTTCCGCGAAGAGTGCCTCGCGTCCTTGCGCATGGCAATTCCCGAGGAGGCTTACACCGCGATGCTTTTTACGCGTTCACCGACATGGGGCATCGTGCTGCGCGCCGACTACACGCTGCCGGACCTCCATACCCCGAATGTCAACCGCGTGGTGTGCTCGCGGAACACCGATGGAAAAGTGCGGGTGAACGTGTCTTTTGGCCAGAAAGTCCCACCTTTGGAGCCCGCGAAGTAGCCGAGGGATATTGATGTGGCGGCGGGTCTAGGCGATCCTAGGTCCCCTAGCGCCGATGGAGCCGAGCATGAGAGCCGCGACTGCCGCCAACATCTCTGCACCGCCGCAGACCGAGACCGAGCTGCGCCGCGATCTCGCGGCCTGCTATCGTATCTTCGACCATCTTGGCTGGGTCGAGCTCATCTACAACCACATTACGGTGAAAGTTCCGGGCCCGGATCGCCACTTCCTCATTAATCCCTTTGGTTTGATGTACCGTGAGGTGACCGCGTCGAACCTCGTGAAGATCGACCTGGAAGGACGTATTATCGGTGCGTCGCGTTATCCCGTGAACCCTGCCGGCTTCACCGCGCATTCGGCCATTCACGAAGCGATCCCGGAAGCTTTGTGTATCATGCATACGCATACGACCGCCGGCATGGCGGTCGCCTGCAAGAAGAGCGGACTCGCGATGACGAACTTCTATGCCGCCATGTTGCATGGAAAAGTCGCGTACCACGATTTCGAAGGCATCACCGTCAATCCCGATGAGAAGCCGCGACTCGTGGCGAGCCTCGGTAATAAACGTCAACTTGTCTTGCGCAATCACGGCCTTCTCTCCTGGGGTGAAACCATTCCCGAAGCCTTCATGAATCTTTGGACGTTGAATCGCGCCTGCGAAATCCAACTGGCATCGAGCGCCATGCCTGGCGATGATCTGCAAATCCCGCCGGAAGTCTGTGCGCAATCCGAGCGTGAAGCCTTACACACCAAGCCCCAATACGGCGCCGGCCGCGATGTTTTCGACGCTCTATGCCGTATCATCGACGCCAAAGATCCCAGCTATCGCAACTGACATCCGGCCCAATGAACACCTTTCGCAGCGCTGCCGAATTCATCACCGCGTCTCGGCTTGCCCATCGCAAGCTTGGCCATCTGCCGGCGCCATTGCGCCTCGCCGACGAAACAGCAGCGTATGCCGCCAATGACGTAGCCAGCGAGATCCTCAGCGAAAAATTCGGCCCCGTTATTGGCTACAAGATCGGCTGCACGACGGCGGTCATGCAGCGCTATCTCAATATCGATCATCCGTGCTGCGGATATATGTTCCGTTCGAGTCTGACGCCGAACGGAGCCATGCTGGCGGGCAAGGATTTTGTGCGTCCCGGTGTAGAGTGCGAGATTGCCGTCACGCTGGCACAGCCACTGCTGGCCGACGACGCGCCGTTCGATATTTCGCGTATCCGCGCGGCCATCGGCACCCTGCATCCCGCCATTGAAATCGTCGATGAGCGCTATGAGGATTGGCGCAGCCTTGGCGCCGAAACCATGATCGTGGACGACTTCTTCCATGCCGGCATCATCGTCGGCCCCGCGGTGGAAGGTTGGCAGCAGCTCGATTTGCCGGCAGTCTCCGGTGCGGTCAAAGTGAACGGTACGGAAGTTGGACGCGGGAAGGGCGCGGACCTTCTCGGCAATCCGCTCAATGGCCTCGTCTGGCTCGCCAATCACTGCGCGGCCCGCGGTAAAGACATGGCAGCAGGCACGATCGTCTCGCTCGGAAGCTTCACGCCCGTACAATGGCTCGCGCCCGGCGATCAAACGGAGATCGTGCTCGACGGGCTCGGATCCTTGTCGTTCAGCGTCGCGCGATAATCCTTACTGCGGTTGCATCACCCACTGTTCGGACTTCTTGCCGGCGGCGTCTTCGATGCGCGCGGTGAGTTTGCCGTCGGCGCCCTTGCGGTAGATGACGCGTTGAGGGAAATCGTGGGCCAGGTTTTCAAAGACCGCTTCGCCCGGGGTGAGCTTCGTCAGCATGAAGTCGACCGTCTGCACGCCCTTGATGAAAGGCCGGTAGACGATCTTGCCGCCGTCTTCCAACACGAGGCTGAATTCAAAGAACGTGGTCTTGCCGTTCTCGATGGTCTGACTGGACCCTTGCATCATGCCCGCCTTGGGCGCCGTGTAGCATTCGCGGTATTCCGGCGAGACGCCGGGCGCCGTTTTCCAGCATCCCGACATGAAAGAGACGTCCTTGAACTCCGCGCTCCATGACGGCGCGGTGATGAGCGCCGCGACGGCGCCGATAAGAAATGTCCGCATAGGCTCCCCCAAATCATTCGGGGCAGTATAACGCGGCGCTGGCCCTTCGTTTGCATTGTCTTAACCGGCAAGGGAAGACAAGGCATGGAGCACCCGCGTGGATATCGCAGGAACAAGCGGATTTAACTGGTCAAATCCAATCCGTAACAAAGACGACCGGCAGAATGTGCCGGGTAATATCTTCTCATCGCTGGGCGCGAACGCCGCGATCGATCCGATGGCCGAACCTGAAAAGACAGGTCCGGACCCGGTTCAGGAGTTCAAGGATTACATGGCGAAGACGCCGGAGCAGCGCATGCAGGAAGCATGGCTACAGTCTCACGGCATCACACAGGAAGAGTTCGACGCCATGAGCCCTGAGGAGAAGCAGAGTCTGATGGATATGATGAAGCACGACATCGAGGACAAGATGCGCCAAGAGGCCGCTGAGGGCGGCCGCAAGCGCGTCGACATCCTGGTGTAGGCGGCCTCAAAAGCGCCCAACAAAAAAGCCCCGGATCGCTCCGGGGCTTTTTTTTCTTATGTGGGCTCTCGCTTAGCGCTGCTGCGCCTGGGCTACGCTGGCCTTGCCCGGTTGCACAGGCGTCGCATCGGCCACCGGACGGTCCGGATGAATGATGTACACCTGGGCCATGTCGAGGGTGATGGCGCTGGAGATCGCCGTGTTCTTGCCGTTCGCGTCCGGATAGGCGTCGGCGTATTTCTTGACCTGCTGATGGAACTCGGCCGCTTCCAGCTGGCCGTAGGACAGGTGGTGCGTCGACCAGCCTGTGATCCACTTGTACAGCGAGTTCACGTCGTAATAGCCCGCGATCAGGCCGTTGGCGGCCGTCGGTGTCAGCTTCATCTGGAACCGCATGTCGCGGATCTGCAGCGCGTACGGCGCGCCCGGGAAGATCTGCCAGGGCCACTTGCCGTCCTTGGGTTCCGAGATCAAGACGCCGCCTTCAATCTTGCCCTTGAACTTCTGGATGATCTTGGTGCCGTAGTGCATGTCCACGCGCTGCGTACCGCCCGGGGCAACCTTCTCGCCGGTCGCGTCGAGCAGCATTGGGTCGCGACCGCGGTAGATCGTCACAGTCACATCCGGATCGTCGGACAGGCTGTCGACGTCAGTGATCTCAAGCAGGATGCGCATATACCCGAAGCCCGGGATCTGCTTGTTGGCGAACAGCTGGAGCTGGCCTTCGGGGCCGCGGAACTGCGAATTGCAGCCGGTCACATGGAAGAAGGCGTTGTCGATGCCCTTTTCACCGGTCGGGCTGGTGAAGTCGTCGGCATCGACCTTGCCGTCGAGATTGAGACCGTTGGCGATGTTGCCGGTCACGGGAATGTAGTCGAACTGGTTGCCCGGCAAGTCATCCGGATACATCTTGATGGCTTCGCGGGCGAGCTGCGTGTCCGCCACCGGACCCAGGTTCGGGAACAGCGCCTTGAAGATTTCGCGCGGACCGTTCGGCGACAAGCCTTTCGGGCACTCCGCCTTGCCATCCGGCGTCTGGTACATGGTCCAGTGCAGCTCGGTGGTCACGTAGCCGATGCGGCGATCCTTGATGATCGATTCACCTTCGGCCGCCTGAACAGAGGTGCCGAGCGCGAGAGCCAGCAAGGAGCTCGCTCCCAGAAGCAGTTTCGACATAACCTTCATTTCTTCCTCCACACTCAAATTTCCTAAGGACGCGCGGTTTAACCGCGCCGTCCGCCAAATTCTTCCCGGACGTAGAAGGCCCGGAACCCATTGCGCTTGCCTTGCCACTCGCCCATGGCGTTGCCTTCGATGTCACCAGGTTCCTTGTCGCCGGCATAGGTGTAAACGGGACGTCCACGATAAGCCCACACGCGCTGCGCGCCGTTCTGATCGGAGGCGGCTTCACGGCCCGTCTTCGGGTCCACCCACACCACCGACCACAACTGGCTCGGCAGCTTCGGGTTGGCGGACGCCTGCACGTAAGGCCACATCTTCAGCGCGCGTTCCCAGTTCCCGCCGCCCGCGATGGCGATGCGGTAGACCTGCGGGCTGTCCATCGTGTCGCACGCCAGCTGGTCCTGGGAGTCGTCGTTGCAGGTGTAGAAGTAAATCGTCTTGCCCTTGGAATCGGCCAGAAGATCGCCGGTCAGCGAGTTCTGTACCGTGAACTCGGACGGGTGCGACGGCGCCACCTGGGTATAGACGTTGTGCCAGCCCGGCATGTCGCCGCCGTTCAGGCTTTCGCGCTGGGTATCTTCGCTAAAGGTGTACACGGGCTTCTTGCGGAAGGCCCACTGACGTACACCGGCGGCGCGTTGGACGATCGTCCATTCGCCTTGCGGCGAGGCCGAGGCCGGCGCGATCACCGGGATCCAGGTGCGCGAGCACTCACCAACGCAATTGGACTTATTCGCCGCGTCGTTGTCCCAGCTGTAAACCGAATAGCCGCGGTCGTTCACGACCAAGCGGCCTTGCAGTGTGGTCACGACATTGAAGCCCGGTGGAACGTTGGGGCGCGGACCGACCGGCAGGCGGGCCGGTGCGGTCCCGCTGCCGCCTTCGGGCAACGTGCCCGAACCGCCGTAGGTCTGGCCTGGCACCTTGTCGAGGATCGACGTGTAGACCGGCAACTCATCATAGGCCCATTGCTTCTTGCCGTCGGGGCGCGTGACGATGGTCCACAGGCCCATCGGCTTCGCGTCATCCGGCGCCAGGAACGCGGGCCATGTGGCCGCGCACGACAGGCGCGTGCCCAGGTCCGGAAGGTCCATGCCCGCGGGCCACGGGCTCATCATGCCCGCGGTCTGTGTGGTCACCTTATCGGTGCAGGTCGACTTGCCCTTGCCGTCACCGGAATAGCCGACGCGCATGGCCTTCTGCGGCCACACATAAAGGGTCATCCCCGTCGCGGTCGTGAAGATAGGGCCTTCAAGGTCCGTCTGGCGCACCTGCACACCCGGCGGCATCGGCGCCTTCACATAGTCTTCCGCCATGCGCTGCTGGGCCTGCGCACCGCCAGTCAACCCGGCGGTGAACCCGGCGAACGCGATGCCCGCGGCCATGAACGTCTTAAAGTATCTCATCTCCCGTGACCTCACCTTCACGTAACCTCCGGCGCTTAGTAGCGTCGGCCAAACTCATCGCGCACGAAGAAGGCGCGGAAACCGTTGCGCCAACCCTGCCACTCTCCAATAGCGTTGCCTTCGATGTCGCCCGGTTCCTTGTCGCCCGCGTAGGTGTACAGCGGACGCTTGCGATAGGCCCACACACGCAACGCGCCGGCCTGATTGGCCTGTGCTTCGCGGCCCGTCTTCGGGTCCACCCACACGATCGACCACAGTTGGTTGTCCGGTAGCTTCGCATTGGCCGAGGCCTGCACGTAGGGCCACATTTTCAGGGCGCGGTCCCAGTTGCCGCCGCCGGCGATGGCGATGCGGTAAACCTGCGGGCTGCTCATGAGATCGCACGACATCTGGTCCTGCGAGTCATCGCCGCAGGTGTAGTGATAAATCGTCTTTCCGTTGGCATCGCTCAGCACGTCGCCGGCCAGCGTCATTTCCACCTTCAGCTCCGCCGGGTTCGGCGGGGCCATCTGGGTGTAGACATTGTTCCAACCCGGCACTTCGGAACCCGCGAGGCTCGCGCGACCGGTGTCTTCGCTGAAGGTGTAAACCGGCTTCTTGCGGAACGCCCACTGGCGCACGCCCGCGGCGCGCGGAACGATCGTCCATTCGCCCTGCGGCTGCGCCGACGAGGGCGCCAGCACCGGCAGCCATACGCGCGCGCAATCGCCCGTGCAATTGGACTTGTTCGCGGCGTCGTTGTCCCAGGTGTAGATCGAATAACGCGCTTCATTCACGACCAAGCGGCCCTGGCGCGTGGTCAGCACATTGAAACCCGGCGGCACATTTGGCGGGGGGCCGACGACATCGCGCTCGGCGGGCTCGTCGCCGCCACGGCGTAAGACGGTCGCGGCGCCGTTGGTGTCGCCGCGGCGGTCATCCAGATCAGAGGTGTAGACAGGCTGCTTGTTGTAAGCCCATTGCTTCTTTCCATCGCTGCGTTCGACGATGGTCCACTGACCGAGCGGCTTGGCATCAGCAGGGGCAAGAAGCGGTGGCCACGTTGCCGCGCAAGACTTGCGTCGATCAAGTTCCGGAAGGTCAAGTCCAGCGGGCCACGGACTCATCATGCCGGCGGTCTTGGTGGTCGGCTTGTCGTCGCAGACCGACTTCTCTTTCGGGTCGCCGGCGAAACCGATACGCATCGCCTTTTGCGGCCAGATGTACAGAGTTTTACCCTGCGCATCGGCAAACACAGGGCCTTCCATCTCGGTGACGACGACCTGCACGCCGGCCGGCATCGGCACTTTCGCATAGTCTTCAACCATGCGCTTCTCGGCGGCGCCCGCGATAGTATTGGCGCCGCCACCGAGTACGAGACT
>JAIUPE010000107.1 GCA_020160875.1 Pseudomonadota bacterium | reverse complement strand
ATCGGTGAAGGTGAAGGGCGTCTGGAACTGCACGGCCGCGAAATCATGGCGATAATCCGTGATCGGATAGGTGTCCTGGTCGGACATTTGGGTCCAGGCTTCCGTGACGCGGATGAAGGCGAAGTCCGATTTTCCGTAGGGGCGGATCGGTTGGTTGTCGCCGACCTGGTTCTGATACTGCGCCGGATAAAAGCGCACCTGCGAGGCGTAACCGCCGCGATTCTTGTTGTGCACGCAGTGTCCTGCCGTCAGCACGACGTAAGGGCTGATGAGGGTGGCGGTGCAGCGGAAGCTCTGCCCGTTCGGGTATGTGACGGAAAGATAGCCGATGGTGTTCCACGGCGCGGTCCTCGTGTCCGCGATGCGCTGTCGGTCATCGACGCCGATGGTGGCGGGCGCTTCCATGTCGAACGCGGGCCGTAAGATGCTGGGACGCTCGCGCGTGATCGGTGTAATTCCCGCAGGATCGGCCTCCTTCGACGCGGGCAGCGGCGGCGCCTCCGGCGCGGCCTCAGCGCCGTGTTCGGGGGCGCTCTTGGCCGCGTCATCCGGCAACGCGCGGCGCAGCGGTTCCGGGCGCACATTGTCCGGCTCGTCGATTTGCTGGACGTCGTCGCCCTGCGCGCGGGCTCTTGCCGTTGAGGGCGCGCCGAGGCCGAGCGAGGCGTTCAGGAAATCTTTCGCCGCCGCGGCCGACAATTGTTCAGCGCGCGGCGCGATGAGACTGATGCATGCGAGTTGGCGCACGCCCTTGGCGTCGAGATAGAGTTCGTGCCACTCATGGTATTTTCCGCCGATCACCTGACCTTTGTGAACGACCTCCGCCGGTGTCGTCGCGGCGATTTTGGCGCAGCCGTAGGCGGCCAGGTCCGGCAGGCGCGGGCTTCGCGGCTCGGCAGCGCCGGCGGCGATGGAAAACACAAGGAAGGCGGCGGTGCCCGCGGCGGCGAGCGTATGATCGCGGTCGGAGAGAAGGAACGAACGGTGGACCAAAGGAAACCCCGGCGCTGGCGTTATCCATTCACGGGAAACGCAAACCCTAAGCCCAAGCCAACTTCGCGCATTCTATCCGAACCCGCACGCCACGTCATGGCGGGCGCGTAAATAAGCCGCGCAGCTATTTTTCCTCGAGAGATCCGCGGACGGAAATTTCAGGAGCTTTCCGTCTGCCGCTGCTCAGTTTGTCCCACAGACGCTTGGCGATTTCAATGTATGCCCCCGCGTGTGGACCGTCCGGTTCGCTTACTGCTACGGGAGTTCCGGCGTCGGATGTCATGCGGATTTTAATGTCGAGCGGGATTTCGCCGAGGAAATCGACGCCGAGCTGATCGGCCGTCCTGTGCGCGCCGCCGTGCGAGAAAATCTCGTCGCGGTGATTACAGTTCGGGCAGATGTAATAACTCATATTTTCGATGAGCCCGAGGATCGGCACTTCCACCTTGCGGAACATGCCGAGTCCCTTGCGCGCGTCGATCAGGGCGATGTCCTGCGGGGTCGAGACGATGACCGCGCCCGCCAGCGGCACGCGCTGCGACATCGTGAGCTGCGTATCGCCGGTGCCCGGCGGCATATCGACAACCATGACATCGAGATCGCCCCAGTCCACGTCGCGCAGCATCTGTTCCAGCGCACCCATCACCATCGGCCCGCGCCACACCACCGGTGTGTCTTCCGCCATCATGAAGCCGATGGACATCACCTTGATGCCGTGGGCTTCCAGGGGCGTAACGCGTTTTCCGTCAGACATTGGTTTCTGACCCGCGAGGCCGGTCAGGCGCGGGACCGAAGGGCCATAAATATCGGCATCGAACAGCGCAACCTTCTTGCCGAGCCGCGCGAGCGCCACCGCAAGGTTCACCGCGGTGGTCGATTTGCCGACGCCGCCTTTCCCCGAGGCGACGGCGACGATGTGCTTCACGGTCGGCAGCGCGAGGCGCTCCCGGGGCGCCGGAACGCCCGAGGCAGGGCCCGGTTGAGGCGCGGTCGGCGCACGGCGCGCTTCGGCCGTCAGCACGGCTGTTACCGCCGTGACACCGCTCAGTTGCTTGATGGCATTTTCCGCCGCCAGCCGGACCGGCTCCAACTTGGGCCCCATGCTTGCCGGGACTTCGAGCGCGAAGATGACGCGTCCGTCCTTGATGTGCACATTTTTGACCCATCCCCGGGCCACAATATCGAGCCCCGCGGTGCCTGAATCGACCGATTTCAGGGTGTCGATCACAAGGGTTTCCGTAAGGCTGGACAAGGCGATACTCCGATTTTTAGCGTTACAATAGTGCGCCCCGCGAAACCCGTCCCTACATTGCGAGGGGGGCGGGGTTGTCCTATAACCCCAACATGCCTGGACCGGCGTTCATGGTCTTGCTGACGAAGGATTATTCCATTGTTTTATAAACAACAAGGCGGTGGCCCGTGGGGCGGCGGCGGTGGCGGCGGTCCCTGGGGAAGCGGCGGCGGTAGCGGCGGCAGCGGCGGCGGAAACCCGTGGTCCAGTCGCGGCGGCAGCGGCGGTGGCAATCCGCCCCCCGATCTGGAAGAACTGCTGCGCCGTTCGCAGGAACGTCTGCGCCGCATCATGCCCGGCGGCTTCGGCAGCCCGCGCAGTCTTTATATCCTTGGCGCGGTCATTCTTTTTTTCTGGGGCCTTTCCGGCGTCTATGTCGTGCAGCCCGATGAGCAGGGCGTCGAACTCATGTTCGGCCGCTATGTCCGCACCACCCAACCCGGCCCGAATTTTTGGTTTCCGGCGCCAGTTGGGACCGTCCTGAAGCCGAAGGTCACGCAGACCAATCAGCTCACCATCGGTTTCCGCGGTTCGCCCGGCAACATCCGTGAGGTTCCGCAAGAAAGTCACATCCTGTCCGGCGACCAGAACATCGTCGATATTCAGTTCGTCGTGCAGTGGCGCATCAGCAATGCCGGCGACTATCTGTTTAATATGCGTGACCCCGAAGCGACGGTGAAGATCGCCGCCGAAAGCGCGCTGCGTGAAGTGGTGGGCAGCAATCCGCTCACCGCCGTCATCACCAATCAGCGCGACCAGCTCGCGCAGCAGGCGCGCGAGCTCTTGCAAGGCATCATGGACGGTTACAAGGCCGGCGTGACCATCCTCGATCTGCGCATCCAGAAGGCCGACCCGCCGAAGGAAGTCATCGACGCGTTCAACGACGTCCAGCGCGCCAAACAGGACGCCGAGCGTCTTGAGAACGAAGCGCTGGCCTACCGCAACGACATCATCCCGCGTGCGAAGGGTGAAGCGGCGCGCCTCGTACAGAACGCCACCGCCGAGAAAGAGCGTCTCGTGAAGGAAGCCGAAGGTCAGGCGGCGCGCTTCACCGCTTTCTATCAGACCTATGTCGCCAATAAGGACATCACGGCCCGCCGCATGTATCTCGAAGCCATGCAGGAAGTGCTGTCGAAGTCCGAGAAGATCATCATGGACAATAAGGGCGGCCCCGGCGTCGTGCCTTATCTCCCGCTGCCTGAAATCCAGCGGCGGTCCCAAGGTCAAGCGAGTGCCCCGCAATGAACCCACGTCTCGTTCTCGGCGTCGCCGTCAGCGTCGTTATTCTCATCCTGCTCACCGGCACAGCTTTCACCGTGCAGCAGACCCAGCAGGCGTTGGTTCTGACGTTTGGTAACCCAAGCCGCGTGATCGCGGAACCGGGCCTTAAATTCAAGATCCCGCTCGCGCAGCGCGTCTTCTATTATGACAAGCGCATTTTGGATCTCGACCCGCAGGGGCAGGATATGTCCCTCATCGATCAGCGCCGCATCAACGTCGACGCCTTCGCACGTTACCGCATCGTCGATCCGCTTCGTTTCTATCAGGCGGTCGGCACCGAAGCTTCGTTCCGCGACCGCTTCGGCAATATCCTGAACGGTTCGGTGCGTGACGCCGTCGGCCGCGCCGATCTCGCCGATGTGCTCGGCGCGAAACGTGGCGCCGTGATGCATGAGATCACCGAGGCCGTGCGCCGCCGTGCGCCGGAGTTCGGCATCGAGGTCGTCGAGGTCCGCATCGGCCGTGCCGATCTCACCGCCGACACCACCCAGGCGACGTTCAACCGCATGCGCTCCGACCGTATGGCCGAAGCGGCGGATTTCCGCGGACGCGGCCAGGAACAGAAGTCGCGCATCGAAGCCGATGCGGATCGTGAGCGCACGATCATCCTCGCCGAGGCGGAAAAGCAGTCGCAGACCCTGCGTGGGGAAGGCGAAGCGGAAAGCCGTAAGATCCTGAACGCCGCGCAAGGCAAGGACCCGCAGTTCTACGGTTTCTTCCGTGCGATGGAGGCCTACAAGGGCGCTCTGGGTGATGGCACCACCATGGTCCTCAGCCCGGATTCCGAGTTCTTCCGTTACTTCAATGCGCCGCCGCGCCCGTGAGTGCGTAACTCACAGCCATTTCAGCGGTTTTGGCTCAAAAGCTATGTAATCTAGGCGCACCCGGCTCGGAGAAATTCTCCTGCCGGGTGAGCCTTTTTATGGCCCCGCGGGTTATAAACCTGGGTATCATCCTCTTTCACGCGTAACGGTTTGGGAGTTTCGGCCTTGAGATCGATTTTGCATTCGGCGGCCACTCTGGCGGCCATCGGCCTTTTTGTTGCCGGCGGCGCGCCGCAGGTTTTTGCGCGCAGCGCGCCGGAGAGCTTCGCCGACCTCACCGCGAAACTCAGCCCGGCGGTGGTGAATATCTCCACGACCACTTTCGCCGAACGGAAAGACGGTCCGCGCGATCCCCTGGAAGAGTTTCGCGAGTTCTTCAACCGCCGCGGCCAGGGCGGCCAGGAAGGCGGAGAGGGCGGTCAGCCGCAGCGCCCGCGCCAGCGCCAGGCTTCGCTCGGATCCGGCTTCATCATCGATAAGGCCGGCTTTATCGTCACCAACAACCATGTCGTCGAAGACGCCGATCAGATCTCGGTGATCCTCGAGGATGACACCGTTCTTGAAGCGAAGGTCGTCGGCCGCGACGACAAGGTCGACATCGCGCTTCTCAAGGTCGAACCGAAATCGCCGCTCCCTTCCGTCGGCTGGGGCAACTCGGACGGCGCGCGCGTCGGCGATTGGGTCATGGCCATTGGCAATCCGTTCGGTTTGTCGGGAACCGTCACCGCCGGGATCATCTCGGCCCGTGCCCGTAACATCCAAGCGGGCAACTACGACGACTTCATTCAGACCGATGCCGCCATCAATCGCGGCAATTCGGGTGGTCCGCTGTTCAACATGGCGGGTCAGGTCATCGGCGTGAACACCGCGATCTTTTCCCCGTCCGGCGGCAGCGTCGGCGTGGGCTTCGCCAACTCCTCCAACCTCATCCGTCCGGTGATCGAGGACTTGCGCAAATACGGCCGCGTCCGCCGCGGCTGGATCGGCGTGCGCATCCAGGGCGTGACCGACGAGATCGCTCAGACCCTCGGCCTCGGCAAGGCGCGCGGCGCCTTGGTGTCCGACGTGACGCCGGAAGGCCCGGCGATCGGTTCGGGCATCGAAAGCCAGGATGTGATCCTGACCTTCGACGGCCGCGCAATCGATAAAATGAACGAACTACCGCGCGTTGTTGCCGGGACTTCCATCGATAAGACCGTCGATGTGCAGGTGTGGCGCAACGGCAAGCAGATGACCCTCAAACTGAAGGTCGGCGAGCTTCCCGACGACGCTGCGGCGGTCGCTTCGGCGGAACCGTCAAAGTCTGACGGTGCCAAGGAGTTCGCGCGTAGCGAGATCAAGCCGCTGGGCGTCACCGTCGTGGAAATCACTGACGCCGCGCGCGAGAAGTACAGTCTGCCGGCCAACGTGAAGGGTCTCGTGGTGGTCGAGGTCGACGAAACCAGCGATGCCGCCCTGAAAGGGGTACGACCTGGCGACGTCATCGACGGTATCCAGCAGGCTAACGTCGCGTCCATGGCGGATGCGGACAAGGCCCTCGAAAGCGCCAAAAAGGAATCGCGCAACGTCGTGCTCTTGCGTGTCGTCAGCGCGGGCGCCATCCGCTACGTGCCGGTGAAGGTGGCGGGTTAAGACCCGCCACGCACCTGGTTCCATGCGCGTCGACTTCTATCACCTGTCCTCCTCACCGGTCGAACGGACGCTGCCCCAGCTTCTGGAGCGGATCCTGAAGACCGGTGAACGCGCGGTGGTGATGGCCGCCTCGCAGGATCGGCTCGAGGCGCTATCCAATATGCTGTGGACCTACAACCCCAACAGCTGGCTGCCGCACGGCACGATTAAAGACGGCTTCGCGGATAAGCAGCCGGTGTGGCTCACCGACACCGAAGAGAACCCCAACGGCGCAAAGTTCTTGGTGCTGACGGACGGAATGTCGTCATCGCGGATGGGTGAATACGACCGTTGCCTCGATATCTTCGACGGCAACGTTCAGCCTCTGTTGGAAGCGGCGCGCGAACGCTGGAAAGTTGCCAAAGCCGCCGGACACGAGTTGCACTATTGGCAACAGGACGAGGCGGGCAAGTGGGCGGAGAAGACGGCGTAAGGACGCGTATCACACAAAGGACGTTGGAGGGGACCGCTCGAACGCGCCATCCCTGATAAATGCGGCGATCTGCTTGAGCACGTCACGCTTCCACGCGATCAGGCTATGTGTCGCCTTCAGCGCGATGTGGTCCTTCATACCCGGCAGTTTCGTGCGCTCCACGGCAACGCGGCCATCATGCGCGCCGTCAAAGAAAAAACTCGCCACCGGATAGGGCCAGCCGACGGTGCCAGCGATAATTCCCAGTTCATAATACGGCGTCGGGCTTTGGGCTTGAGATGTCGTCGTCAGTTCCTGGCCTGCCGGTCCGAAATACAATTGATAAGGGACAAGGTGCGCAAGGAGATCGGCGATTTCGCTGCCGCCATTTGGCGGCGCGGCTAGCACGACACGGCCCATCTTTTCTTGTGGGATCTGGGCCTTGTACTTGTCGAGATAGGTGCGTGCCACAAGGCCGCCCATCGAATGTCCCACGAAATGCACCTTGGCGGACCTGTTCCAGACGTCCGCGATCTTGAGGCGGCTGTGCACGAGTTCGGCCTGGGCGCGTAGATCGCCGCGCCGCGACGGATAGGTGATGTTGATTGTTTGGAAGCTCCGTCGGCGCAGATACAGCTCCAGCGGAAACATGGTCCAGCTCGCGCCGCCCATTCCATGCAGGATTACAACGAATTCTGCGGGCAGGGCGGTCATGCGCGCGTAACGCCTACGCGCTCTTTTCGAGCTCTTCCGGCGCTCCCGCATCGTCGTCGACCTGGTCGTCAACGGCGTCGTCGGCTTTATCCGCGCGCGCGGACGGTTTGGCCACATACGGTTCGACCAGCAGGAACGCCGGCGTGAAGCCGCCGAAGGCGACCACGTTGTCGCCGTGGTCCATTTCCGCGATGCCGTGCGGATTGCGGCGCGTCTTGCGGGCGCGTTCTTCCGGCGCGCGGGCGTCGCGGTTGTAGTCGTTGCGGTCGCGGCGCCAGGAACGCTCACGCTCACGGCGGCTCTGGCGAGCCTGATCCTGCGGTGGTGCGGTGGTGGCGCTGTTCGCGGTATCCGGCGCGCTCTCGGTCGTCGCTTCGGCGACGGCGGCCGGTTCAACCATGGATTCAGTTACGGCTTCGGCGGCGGCGTTCACATTTTCTTCCGCTGCGGCCTGTGGCGCGCGATCTTCTCGGCCGCGTTCCTTGCGGTCGCTGCGTCCGCCGCGGCGGCTTCGGCCGCCTCGGCCGCGGTCACGTTCGCCACGGCGGCCACGGGAATTTTCTTCGCTGTCGTCGCCATTCGCGGCGGCGCCGGTCAGCTCATTGAGCTCGTCGATGACGAGCGGAGGTATGGTCTGGTTCAACATCTTCTGGATTGCGGCGACCTGCTTCGAATCAGAATTGGTCGCGATTGTGTAAGCGTGCCCGGATAAGCCCGCGCGGCCGGTGCGGCCGATACGATGGACATAGTCTTCGGCGTTCACGGGAACGTCGAAGTTGACGACAAAACCCACCGCCGAAATGTCGAGCCCGCGCGCGGCGACGTCGGAGCAGACGAGCAGCTCCGCTTCGTTCGCTTTGAACTTCGCCAGCATCTCGTTGCGCTTGGACTGCGGCATGTCACCGTGCATGGCCACGGCGTTGAAGCCGTGTTTGGTCAGCGATTTGTACAGGATGTCCACGTCCTTCTTGCGGTTGCAGAAGATGAAGGCGTTGTGGATGTCCTTGGCGCGTAGGATGCGGCGCAAGGCTTCGCGCTTGTCATCGAAGCGGACGGTGACGATGCCTTGTTCGATGGTCGTCGCTGCCTGGGCCGGACGGCTCACCGCGACTTCCTTCGGGTTCATCAGGAATTTGTCGGCCAGCTTCCTGATCTCCTTGTCCATCGTGGCGGAGAAGAACAGGGTCTGGCGGATTTTCGGCAGCAGCGAGACGATGCGCTCGACATCGGGGATGAACCCCATGTCCAGCATGCGATCGGCTTCGTCGATGACGAGGAGTTTCACGTCGTTGAGCAGGATGCGGCCGCGCTCATAAAGGTCGAGCAGGCGCCCCGGCGTTGCGATCAGCACGTCCACGCCGCGGTCCAGGGCCTTCTCCTGGTCGGTGAAGGATTCGCCGCCGATGAGCAGGGCCATGGCGAGTGGATGGTACTTTCCGTACTTGATGAAATTCTCGGAGATCTGGGCGGCCAGCTCCCGCGTCGGCGCGATGATCAGCGAGCGCGGCATGCGCGCCTTCGCCCGTCCGCCCGACAGGATATCGATCATCGGCATCGTGAAGGCGGCGGTCTTACCCGTGCCCGTCTGCGCAACGCCCAGCACATCACGCCCCATGAGAATCACGGGGATGGCCTGCTCCTGGATCGGTGTCGGGTTCAGGTATCCGGCGTCTGAGACGGCTTTAAGAGTGTCCGGCGAAAGGCCGAGGTCTGCAAATTCCATTGCTTCGGAAAATTGTATCCGCCGCGTTCATACATGGGCTGCTTTTTCTCGTCGTCAACCAAGCGGGTCTGAACGAGGGCAGCACGCGGCCGGTTCTTGCGGCGGCATCATATGTATTCGTTTGACACTGTCAATGTAAAACCCCGTAAATGCAGGGGAATTCATGCCCTGCAACCCACCGGAGAGCCTTGCGGGGAGCCCCGTAAAAGCCTTTAAAAGAACCCTATGTCCCGGCCCCAGCACCTGATTCTGATCCCAGGCCTCCTTCTTGACGAGGCTCTGTGGCGCCACCAGACGGCCTACCTGAAGGACACGGTCCAGGTCACGGTGGCCGACGTCACCAAGGACGACGCCATTCCGGCCATGGCCGAGCGAATCCTGGCCGATGCGCCGCCCAGTTTTGCCCTGGCCGGCCTGTCCCTGGGCGGTTACGTGGCCCAGGAAATCATGCGCCAGGCCCCCGAACGGGTCGAACGGCTGGCGCTCGTGGCCACCAACGCCCGGGCCGATAACGAGGAACAGCAGAAAAACCGCACCTCTCTCATCAAACTGGCCGACATCGGCAAGTTTAAAGGGGTGACCCCGCGGCTTTTGCCCAGCTTCGTCCACCCCGACCGTCTGAATGACCCAAGCGTCGCCGGGGTGGTCATGGAGATGGCCGAACGGGTGGGGCAGGAGGCGTTCGTGCGACAGCAGCGGGCCATCATGGCACGGAAGGATGGCCGCAGCGATCTCGAGGCTATCCGCATCCCGACCCTGATCCTTGCCGGGCGTCAGGACTTGCTCTGCCCGCCCAAGGTGCAGGAGGAGATGGCCGCGCGCCTCACGAACGCGCGACTGGTATTCATCGAGGATTGCGGGCACCTTCCGCCGCTCGAGCGGCCGCACGCGACGACGGCTGTCTTACGCTACTGGCTGGGCTAAGGGCATCCCGCGATGATCGACCGGATTTTTTCTCTCCTGAAAGGTGACGTGAAGGCTGCGAAGCACGACACACGCGCGCCGAGCGGCCTGCAAGTTGCCGTCGGCGCTTTACTTGTCGAAGCCGCACGGCGCGACGATGTGTTTAACGCCGACGAACAGGGTGCCATCAAGCGTTTGCTTGCTGAACGCTTCGATCTTTCGCCGCAAGACACGCAAGAGCTGTTCGATGTCGCCGAGGAGGCCAGCGCTCAATCCGGTCAGCTATTTGGATTCACCAACAAGGTAGTCAAAGAACTCGATGAGGTGGAGCGTATTCAGGTCATCGAGATGCTGTGGGAGGTCGCTTATGCCGACGGCGTTCTCGACGCCTACGAAGACGCGATGATCCGTCGTGTCGCCGGTTTGGTTTACGTCTCGGATTTCGACCGCGGCGCGGCCCGCCGTCGTGTGCTGGAAAAGCTGAACATAAAGGGCTGAACGCCTACCTCATCCCCCGCCACAGCTCTTGCGCCTGAGACTCGACCCACCGCGCAATATTGGGATGCGGCAGCAGCGGCGCAGCGAAGGTGTGTGGAATGCCTTCAAGATCGTCTTCGACCTCGCCCTCGATCCCGCCGGCCGACATCAACAGCGGAACCACCACGACTTTGCGCGTCTGCCCGTTTTGCGATACGCGGGCGCGGAATTCGTCTCGCGCCTTGTTTTTGATTTCGGTCGAGGCGTCATTGCGGTGGGTCAGCAATTCCACCGCGTCATAACCGCCCTTATCTTTTAGGAAGGCGGCATGCGCGGCCATTTCCTTCAGCCAGAGTTTGTTCTCTTCTTCCGCATTCGGCCCGTGCGCGATCAGCACCACCGCCGTTTCTTTCACGTTGCCTGTATGTGTACGCGCGCGGTCGAGCAGAATCTCACTCACGAGCGCATGCGCATCCAGCGCCGCCGACATCGCGACCTTCGCCGTCATCTCGGTGCGCGGCAGTGTCTTGAGACTGGTGTATTTTGCCATCGAATCCGACAGCCCGAGGATGTAGCGCGTATTGCCGATGATGGGGCTGTGCGAAGAGACGAAGAGGGGAACGGCGGCGATATGAGTCACGCCCCGCTTCTCCAAGCGCTCGACCGCCGCCTGGATCGAGGGCGCTTCGGCCATGCCGAACGCGACCTCCGTCGGGTACCTTGCGTCCAGCGTTTCCACCACGGCCCCGACATTCGTGTTCCAGGGATTCGGCGCCGCGCGGCCCTCATGCCCGCTCGTATCGTGCCCGCCGGCGCCATGCCCGCCGCTACCGTGATTCCCATGCGCCAGAAGCAAAATACCGTCCTTTGCCAAGGCGGAGGACGCTGAGGCCAGGCCCACGGCCAGGGCCACAAGGAAACGGACACGGCGCAGCATCGTCATCTCCATAATTGCAATTAATAATCGTTATCATTTAAACATTGCCCTATCAATGCCTTAAAGAAGGTGAGACTGACCGCTCCTTCGGGGTGGGATTGCACATGATCAAAATCATAAGCGCGGCCGTTTTGAGTCTGGCGCTGGCCAGTTGCTCAAGTGACGAAATGGGCCAGCTACTCAAGAACACCGCACGGGGAACGGCTGAAAGCGCCTGCCGGGCGGCCTCGAATTGTTCCACCGGGATGCGCCGGGACCCCATGTCGCCCAAGCCGGCCTGGCAAACGGGTGGGGCGGCTCCCAAGGATTCGCCCTACCGGCTTCCAGCGGACAAATAACCTCATTCCCGGTT
>JAIUPE010000106.1 GCA_020160875.1 Pseudomonadota bacterium | reverse complement strand
GACGTTCACGTCAACTTCAGCAATTACAGCCAGTGGCGAAACTTCGGAATCATGCGCCTGACCGCCGCGGGCACGGGGACCGACGACGACGTGACCGTAACCTTCCAGGACGTCGAGAGGGTCGAGAACTCCGGCGATATCTATTTCGAGGCCGGTACGGGCGGCGGACGCCGGCTGGAGTATACGGAGTTCGGCAACCAGAGCGGCGCGGCGATCTATATTCAGACCGATACGACGTTCTCGGGGACTCTGTTCGAAGGCAGCTCAGGTAGTCGAGTCAGGATCGATTCCGGAAAGACGCTGACCATCGCGTACGGTACGTTCCGCGTGGATACCTCGAATTTCGGCGGTCCTCCGGCGTTCCCGCTGGGTGGTGTGGCGGGCGGTAACCTGCTCATCCAAGGCGGAGCGACGCTGTCCACCGAGGAGACCCCCGTCGACGGCGGTCATCCCTACGATTACGAGATCGGGCGCAGCGGCGGGTTCATGACGCTGACCATGGGCGCGCAAGGCGGCAACACCGCAAGCTGGACGGGGTTCGGCGGCAGCGGATTCACGTACACGGCGGACATCACCGGCGTTGTGAACATGTACAGCGCGGTCGTGGACGTCACGATGAAACCGGCCGGTTTCGGCGGCCAAATCAATATCATCGACGCCACGGGAACCGGGGCTTTCAGCCCCGACTCGGTGACATGGCGCCGCGGCGTGGATGCCCAGAGCGGCGGTGAAATCAACGTGGTGGCGGCGACGTCGAACAGCACATTGACCATCAATGTCAACGAGACGCCCAACAACTCCCTGACCAATACGAATCGGGGCGACATAAACCTGACGCCCACCGCCGGCGACGCAGTGTTGGCGCTGTTGACCACCGACTTCAACAACTACGGTCATGTGGTTTTGGGCGCGGGCACCGGCGCAGCGCGTATCGAATTGGACGGCGGGCTCTTCTTCCGCAACCGTAGCGGTGGGATGTTCGAGGTTCACAATGCGGCAGCGGTCTTCTCCGGCGCCTTCGTGAACGGCACGAATGACGTCAGCAGCGAAGCGACATTACGGATCAGTGACGTCACCAACGACGCCACCGATGCGGTGCTGATGATCGCGGGCACGTTCGCCAATGATACGAAGGGCATTCTTGAGCTGGCGAGCGTCAGCGGCGGCGACGACGCGCGCCTTGTGATCACGGGCGCGGCGATGTTGGGCGGCGTGCTCAATATCGACGGCGACGCCTATCACACCGCGACGAGTGGCCATATCTTCGACGATGCGATCACATGGGGCTCCTATACGGGGATGTTCAGCGATATCACGGGGCTGGTGTCCACCTCCGGCACGGTGGCGCTGGACCCGATCTTCTCGGCGACCGGCATCGACCTTGAAGCCAAATCTATCGCGCAGTCCTCGACCACCGGCAACGACACGTTGACGATCGGCGTCGGCACGGGGGCCGCGCTTTACGGCGATGACGGTAACGACACGCTCACCGGACATTCCGGCAGCGATGTGCTGATTGGCGGCAACGGCGACGACGTGCTGATGGGCAAGGGCGGTGCGGACCGCTTGATCGGCGGCACTGGCAGCGACACCGTGTCCTATGCGCTGGAAGGAACCGGTGTGACCGTGAACCTCGCCCAACACACGGCGACCGACGGCGGCGGCGCCACCGACACGCTCATCGGGATCGAGAATATCATCGGCAGCGCGCTCACCGACACCCTGATCGGCGATAGCGGCGACAACCTCATTCGGGGCGGCGGCGGTCCGGACACGCTGACCGGCGGCGGGGGGGCGGATACGTTCATTTTGACCGGCGCGAGCGACGGCGGCGATACGATCACGGATTTCAATGTCGGCGACGATATGATCCTGCTGGAGGAAGCGAGCGCCCTGCAGTTCGGCCTGCTCAACGGGTCCGTGACGAATGGCGTCAATTTCTCGAGTATCGCGGGCGACTATGACGGAACGAACGCCGGCACCAACGTGAAGTGGACGGCGTTTTTGCCCACGCTCATCTATTCCGAATCCACGTCGAAGCTGTATTTCGATTCCAACGGTTCCTTGAGCGGAGGTTACACCGTGCTGGCCACGATCGATGGCGCGGGCGCATCTTTCACCCACAATAACGTCACGATCCACGAATATGGCGTGTGAACGCTCTAGGCGCGGTGCAGTGCCGCCGCGAAGCTGCGCGCCATTCGCGCCGCGTCGTAACGCGCGTCCGCGGCCCGGGCGCGCGTAACGGCGTCGTCCATGAAGGCCTGATCGCCGTGCAGACGGTCGAGTACGGCGATCCATGGCGCGACGTCGCCGGCCGTCGCGCCGGCGTGATGATCTGCACGCAGTCTTTCCGGCACATCGAATAGAAAGCCCGCGCCGTCGAGCATTTCCGCGATGCCGCCGGTGCGGCACGCCAGCACGGGAATGCCGTTCATATTCGCTTCGATCGGGATTCGCCCGGCCGGTTCGAACCAAATCGACGGATAAATGATCGCGGCGGTTTGTTCATAAATCCGGCGCGCGTCGAATGTGTTGTTGGCGGTAAAGAAGTTATCGAGCCGGGCGAGATCGGGGCAAGCCGCAAGGACGCTGGCGCGCGTGCCGCGCCCTTCGATGAACAGGAAGCGATATGGGCGTTTCAGGCGGTGGCACTCGCGCACGAGCATGGCCGCGATGTTCAGGCCCTTTTCCGGGATCGGATTGACGAAGGTGATATACGTGGGGCGCCGATCGGCGCATACCGCGTCCTCGCGCCGGACAAATGTCTGCGTCACGATCTTGGGCAGGGAGGTGACGGTGTCGAGCCGCGCGCGCATCGCGCCGGACACCGTATGCACCATGTTCACATGTTCAAATGTATGCGGCGCGTCCGAGATATAACTGGGCGACGCGGCGTACAGGATCGACGTGCGGCCCTTGGACAGGGCGTGTAGGCCGGCGTGATAGTTGCTGACGTAGCCGCCGTAGGTGAGGAGGACGTCAGGGTCAAGTTGCGCGAAGGCCTCGAGGAACACTTGCCGTAGGGCCGTCTCCTCGACGGCGCGCAGCGCGCCGGGCGCCCAGCCGTCGCCGGCGACCACATGAGCGACATCGTGGAACGCCACCCGGCGCACCGGGATCGTCAATCGCCCGCTTTCGACCGTGACCGCATTCATGGGAGCAACGGTCAACGCGCGTGCGAGCAGCGGATTGGGCGTGTCGACCACAGACCCGGTGACGGCGAGGCAGGTGTGACCCTGCTTCGCAAGTTCGCCCAGCAACGTCGCGACACACAGCGCCGCGCCGCTGGAGGAATCGAAAAGCGTGTGCGGCGAATAGAAAAGAAACTTCACGGATGAGGTTACTTGCTCGTGGCCACGTAGACGCCGTCCCAATCGGCGCCCGGGGATTCGACGCGGAACTCGGCGATACGCTCGGCGATGATATCGTAGAACGCAAGCATCTCGGTCACGAGACCGGTTTGCTGGCGAACGATGGCGCGGGCTGCGTCCATACGCCGGCCGGCTTCATCCCACTGCTGGGCGCGGTATGCCGCGAGCGCAGCGTCATGCTCGCGCTTCAGATCGGTGAACCAGGGCAGGGTCTTGAGGGCGGGGTCGCCGACGAGGGTGAAGATGCGCACGGCCTGCTTCTTGCCCTTCACCATGATGAGGTCGAGTTCGAGCAGGGGGTACATGTCGGAGAGCTTTGCGCTGTTCTCGCCGACGACGATGGTCACGCCATAGGACTTGGACTGGCCTTCCAGGCGCGACGCGAGGTTGACGCTGTCGCCAAGCACCGAATAGTCGAAGCGCTGTTCGCTGCCCATGTTTCCGACGCAGGCGATGCCGGAATTGATGCCGATGCCGACATTGAGCGCGCGATGTTCGCGCCCTTCCGCTTTCGCCTCGGCCTCGAGCGTCTTGTTGACCTCCTTCACGGCCAGCACCATGCCGAGCGCGGCCTTGCACGCGCTGGGGCCATGATCCTTCACTTCAAGCGGCGCGTTCCAGAAGGCCATGACGCAATCGCCCATGTATTTGTCGATGGTGCCGTTGGTCGACAGGATCACATTGGTGAGCGGGGTCAAAAGCCGGTTGATAAGGCGGGTAAGACCCTGGGCGTCGAAAAGCTCGGAGATCGACGTGAAGCCGCGGATGTCCGAGAACATGAAGGTCATCTCGCGATTCTCGCCGCCGAGCGCGAGCTTCGAGGGGTCTTCGGCGAGTTTTTGTACGAGGGCGGGCGAAAGGTATTGACCGAAGGCGCTGCGGACCTGCTTGCGCTGCGATTCCGTGCGCAGGTAACCCGCGAAGGCCAGGAAGGCGTAGAACAGGAAGGCCGATGCAATCGGGAAGGTGGGATCGATCAACTCGAGCCGCGTGGCGAAGGCATCCCATGAGTACCAGGCGAAACCGCCCGACACGGCGGCGAAGACCGCGAAGCCCAGACCGATGCCCACCATCGGGGTGATGATGATCATGATTAAGCCGATGATCATCGCGGCCAGGAGCTCGGCCGCGAGCGCGTAGTTCGGATACTTGAGCTGATTGTCGAACAGGATGTTCTCGAGGATGTTGGCGTGGGCCTCGACCCCCGGCATGACCGCATCGAGCGGCGAGGCGCGCAGATCGGCGATGAGCCCCGTCGCCGACATGCCGACGAGCGCGTACTTGCCCTTCAAGGCGTCGGGCGGCAGCCGGTTATGGATGATATCGGTCGCCGAGACGTACTGCGCGCGCCAGGAGGTGCTGGTGCGGAAGTAGGGGCGCAGCTCGCCGTGGCGGTCGGTTTTGATGACGTAGGACTCGCGGCTGCGGGGCGGGCGGACAAATATCTGTTCGACGCCGCCAAGGGAATCGTCCGTGGAGATGCCGATGGTGCGCCCGCGCAGGCTGACGCGCAGCATTTCCAACGTGAGGGACGGGTAGAGCGTCTCGTCGTTCGAGACGACGATAGGAACCTGGCGAACGATAAGGTCGAGCGATTTGTCGGAGAGCGCGAATACGCCGCGGCCCGCGGCCGCTTGATCCAGCTCCGGCAGCGGACGCAGAACGCTTTGCCCGCGCGTGAGATGAGGGAAGGGGCTGTCGCCTATCACCGCGAAGGATGTGCGCGGAGGGGTCCCCTTATAGTCGAGACGGTCGGACACCGTCGTCTGGCCAAGAACCACCTTGCCGCTTTTTTTAATGGCGTCGGCGAGAATAGCGTCGTTCGTCGGAACGCCCATCAGGCGCTTGCGGAGGTCGGCGTCGATGAGGTCCTGCGGCACCTTCTCGGCGATCTTCGCGACGGAGGTCTGATCGGGTTCGGAGAACACGATGTCGAAGCCGATAACGTTTACGCCAAGGGCGGTCGCGTTCGTGATCATGTCGGCGATCGCGGTGCGCGGCCAGGGAAACTGGCCGAGCTCGTCGATGCTTTTCTGGTCGATGTCGATGACGGTGACGGGGCTTTCGGGCGGCGCCTCACGGGGCTTTTGCACCTGATAGAAGTCGAAAATCCGGGCGCGCAGGATTTGAAGGGCGACCGGGTCGTCGATGCGCACGAACAGAAGGCCGAGGAGGACGAGGATGGTCGTCAGACGGCCCGACTGCATCATCGAGACGCGGAACCAGCGGCCCCACCATTTGAGGCTCAGGCCATTCCGCCATGGAATGGAGCGAATCTTCTCGCCGATCTTGCCGGCGGTTCCGGCTTTCGTATCGTCCGTCGTATGTGTGTCGTCCAGCACTGGAAATCCCCCGATCCCCGAACCGGCCAAGTTTACCCCAACCTGTTGCGCCTGGTCCAACAACCCAGGGCTAAAACCCTCATTTTTCTGCGAAAAATCGATCACAAGCGCCGGCGGATAGGGTAAATTCCCGGCCCATGCAGACCACGTCCGACTCGTCCGCGCAGGACCCTGTTCCCGCATGGCTCAAGAGCCTTCTTGAGCCGCTCAAGCCCCTCTTCAAGGAGGTGCTGGCGGTATCGTTTTTCCTCAACCTGCTCGCCATCGCGGTGCCGGTGTTCGTGTTGCAGGTGTATGACCGCGTGATCTTCCACGCCGGTCTCAGCACGCTGCAGGGTCTGGTCATCGGGATCCTGGTGGCGATCGGGTTCGACTTTGTGCTGCGCAAGGCGCGGTCGCGCATGCTGCAGGCGGTCGCGCTCAAGATCGACGTCGAGATTTCGAGCGGGGTGGTGAACAAGCTGCTGGCGTTGCCGCTGCGCACCCTGGAATCCCGGCCCGGCAACTACTGGCATCTGTTGTTCCGCGACGCGGACGTGATCCGGAACGTATTCTCGGGCCAGACCGCCGTGCTGGCCACGGACCTCATCTTCGGCGGCATTTTCCTCATCGTGATCGCGATCATCGCGTGGCCGGTGTTCTGGGTGCTCCTGACCGTCTTCGCGTTGTTCGTCGCGCTGGCGTGGCATGCGGGGCGTTTCGTGGAATCCGCGGCGGACAAGGAAAAACAGAAGGTCCTTACGCGCGATTCGCTCATTTCCGAGATCATCCTCGGGCGTACCACCGTAAAAGCGCTGGCGTTGAGCGAGCGCATGAAAGACGAATGGGAGCGCCGGCAGGAAGACTCCATTGTCGAAGGCATCAACCGCGGCGCGCAGAACGACCTTTATATGTACGCGGGCCAGAGTCTGACCTTGATCGCCACCGTGGCGATGACCACGGTGGGCGCGATCGCCATCCTCGGCCAGAACCTCACCATGGGCGGGTTGATCGCGGCCAATATGCTGTCGAACCGCCTTTTGAGCCCGATGAACCAGTTGGTGGGCACATGGCGCACGTACACGGCGTTCAAGCAGTCGGCCCAGCGCCTGGTGCATGTGTTCGGCGAGGCGGAGGACTTGCAGGAAAGTCCGATCCAGATGGAGCGGCCCAAGGGGCGCATCACGTTGGATAACGTCACCTTCCGTTACGCGCGGGAGGCGGCCCCCGCGCTGGAACAGATCAAACTCGATATCCCCGCGACAGGTATGACCGCGATCATGGGCCCGAACGGCGGTGGCAAGACCACGCTCGCGAAGGTGATCCTCGGTCTTTATGCGCCCGACGACGGCAAGGTGTTCGTCGACGGCGCCGATCTCGCGCAATTCGCGCGGAAAGACCTGGCGCGCTGGATGGGCTATGTGCCGCAGGACTGCGTGCTTTTCGCGGGCACGATCCGCGAGAATATCGCCTATGCGAAGCCGGAAGCGACGGATGAGGAGATCATCCGCGCCGCGACGGCCGCGCGCGCCCACACCCTCATCATCAGCATGCCGAAAGGGTACGGCACGCCGGTGGGCGAGGGCGGCGGACAACTCCCCGGCGGCCTGCGGCAACGCATCGCCATCGCCCGCGCGCTTCTGAACGATCCGCCGATCCTGGTGATGGACGAGCCGACGTCGAGCCTGGACCGCGCCGGCGAAGAGGAGTTGCGCCAGAGCCTGATGGCCATGGCCAAGGACAAGACCATCATCCTGGTCACGCACAGCCCGCCGATGGTGCATGCCTGCCAGAATGTGGTGATCATCGAGCGCGGACGCATCAAGACGGCGGGGCCCACGCAGAAAACGCTGGAAGCGCTGGGCGCCGCCCGGCCCCGGCCGGTCGAAAACGCCCCGGCCGTGCGTGTTGTCGAAGGCGGTGCGACATGAAGCCTTTCACGCGTCTCGAAAATCTCGCCGCGGTTCACGGCGTGCCGTCATGGCGCCCCGTATCCTGGACGCTGATGGGTTTCATCGGCTCGTTCCTCATCTGGTCGCTGATCGCGCGCTTCGACGAGGTGTCCGTGGCCACCGGCGAGGTGGTGCCGCAAGGACGCATCAAGACGATCCAGCATCTCGAAGGCGGAATCATCGAGGACATCTACGTGCGCGACGGCGACATCGTGCGCCTCGACACGCCTCTGGTGCAGATCAACCTCGGGCAGCTCGCGAATAACCGCGACGAACTCCAGATCCGCCTCGACGGGCTGCTGCTCGCGAAAGCGCGCCTGGAAGCCGAAGCGGGCGGCAAACCCTATGTGGCGCCGGCCGAGATCGCCGCGCGCCAGCCGAAACTCGCTCAGGCCGAAGAAGCCACCTATCGCGCCCGCCAGGAAGAGTTCACGGCGACCCGGGCCGTGCTCGAAGGCCAGGTCGTGCAGCGCCAACGCGATGTTGGCGAAACCAATGCGCGCCTCACGGCGGCGGAGAACAGCCTGACCCTCGCGCGCGAACGCATGGCGATCTCGCAGGATCTTTTGAAGGACGGACTGACATCGAAGCTCGAGCACAGCCAGATTCAGAGCCAGGTGGAAGCCTTGATCGGCGAAGCGGCGTCGATGCGTGAAGCCGCGCCGCGCGCCCGCGCCGCCCTGGGCGAGGCGCAGGAGCGCGTGAAGGAACTCGCCTTGAAGTTCAGCCGCGAAGCCCAGGAATTCCTGGGCGAGACAGAGCTCAATATCGCCCGGACGCGGGAACTGCTGACGACGGCGGACGACCAGGAGACCCGCTCGACCATCAAAAGCCCGATCACCGGGATCGTGAAGAATTCGCGTTATCACACCATCGGCGGCGTGGTGCGGCCCGGCGAAGCGATCATGGATATCGTGCCGTCGGAGGACGATCTCGTCGTCGAGGCGAAGCTCAATCCCGTGGATCGCGGGTTCGTGCGCGCCGGCCAGAAGGCGACGGTGAAGATCGACACCTTCGATTATGCGCGCTACGGCGGGATCGACGGTGAAGTGATCTCGGTGGCGCCGGACTCGACGGTGCCCGAGAATGCGATGCCTTATTTCAAAGTGGTCGTGCGCACGGAAAAGCCGTACCTCGGCGAAGAAAGCGAGGGATTGGCCATCACGCCCGGCATGGGCGCAACGGTGGACATCCACACCGGCACGAAGTCGGTGATGTCGTATCTGGTGAAGCCGGTCCTTAAGCTGAAATCGGAAGCCTTCCGCGAGCGCTGACATGTTGCGGTCCGACCGGCGAATCCAACTCATCGCGGCTTGCCTCTCGGCGGTCGCCGGCTATGTGGATGCCATCGGTTTCCTTTATCTGGGCGGGTTCTTCGTCTCGTTCATGACCGGAAATTCCACGCGGGCCGGTGTGGGGATCGCCGAGGGCGCGCAAAGTGCTTTGATCGCCGCCGGCCTGGTAAGTGTATTCGTCGTTGGCGTTGTCGCAGGATCGACGGCCCGTTCCCTTGCCGGTAAGGCGCCGCACACCGCTGTCGTCGCGCTGACATGCCTCCTGCTGATCGCCGCCGCGGTCCTGGGAATGGTTGGCCTGCCGATTGCGGCGGTCGTGGCCATGACCTTGGCGATGGGCGCGGAAAACACCATCTTCGAAAAAGACGGCGAGGTGCGTATCGGCCTCACATACATGACAGGAACGCTCGTGAAGCTCGGCCAGCGGATCGCGGCGATGTTGAGGGGCGAGAAGGAGGTCCAATGGGCGCCTTATCTCTTCCATTGGTTGGCGATGGTCGGCGGTGCGGCGCTCGGCGCGTTCAGTTACACGCGCGTCGGTTTCATCAGTCTGCTTGGCGCCGGGCTCGCCATGGGATGTCTTATCCCGGCGATACGCCGCGCCGAGCCTTAGACCGCCTCGGCGCGTTCCGACGGCCTCTGTAGGGGCAGTTTTGAAAGGCGTTCCGGCGTGATGTCCGCGATTTTCGAGCACCCCGTCAGGCGCATGGCGCGCTCGACCTCTTTGTGGAGAAGCGCGAGCGCGCGCTCGACACCCGGCTGACCGCCGGCCGCGAGACCATAGAGATAACCGCGCCCGACAGAGCAGGCGTTTGCGCCCAAGGCGAGCGCCTTCAACACATGGGTCCCGCGGCGAATTCCGCCGTCGAGGATCAATTCCAAGTCATCGCCGACCGCTTCGCGCATCGCCGCGATGCAATGGACCGGCGCCGGCGCGCTATCGAGCTGGCGCCCCCCATGGTTTGAGATCATCACCGCGCTGGCGCCGATGTCGCGGGCGCGGCGTGCATCGTCGGCCGATTGGAGCCCCTTGATCGCGAACGGCCCGCCCCATTCCTTGATGAGCCAAGCCGCGTCGTCCCATGTGACGCTGCGGGAGAGCTGGCTGTTCACATATTGGATCAAGGACATCGTGCCTTTCCCGAGCGCGTCGACACGGTGGACGACATTCGCGAGCCTGAAATCAGGGTTGCGTACGATGTTGAAGGTCCACTCGAAGTGATAGAGGAAGTTGAGGATGCCTTTGAGGCCGAAGCGCGGCGGCATGATCATGCCGGTGCGGAAATCCCGCTCACGATTGCCCGCCACCGGCGCGTCGACAGTCAGACAGATGGCGGCAAACCCGGCATCCTTGCAGCGCTGGACGAACTCCGCGGTCAGCCCCCGGTCCTTATGCACATAGATCTGGAACATTTTCGGCGTCTTGGACGCCTTGGCGACATCCTCGATGCTGGTCGTGCCGAGGGTCGATAGCGAATACATGGTGCCAAACTTTTCAGCCCCGCGCACGACCGCAAGCTCCTTGTCGTGATGGAACAGGCGCGACATGCCTGTCGGCGAGCAAAAGACCGGCCATGCAAGCTCCTGGCCGAGCACCTTGGTGCGCATATCGACCGTATCGACGTCCACCAGATAGCGAGGCATCAGCTCGTAGTCGTCGAACGCGCGCGTCGCGCCGCGCAGCGAGACTTCATCGTCGGCGCCGCCGTCGATATAATGAAACATCGGCGCCGGCAGTTTCTTTTGCGCCAGCGTCCGCAGGTCTTCGATGTTGTGACACGCGGAGAGTTTCATTCCGCCGAGCCCCCTCAGGCTGAAGTACGGCCAAGCGAATCTTATGGAGGCTTCACGGCGACCGCGCAACATAGCTGCGGACGGCGACGGGAGATTCAATTTTTACGCGAATATGCGCCGGTCACTTTCCATACCGCGCACCCATAACCGGACGGCCGACGTGCCTTATGGCGCATGTGCGGGTTATGCATACGGACTTGTAAATTCAGCGCATTTTACATGCAATTTTCGCATTCTTGTGGAGGTGCCGCGCAGGCCGGCGCAGTCGGCAATTGCTTCGTAGTCGCAATAAAATTCCCAAGGACGTTGCCGCCAATAGTTGAGAATCGCGCGTTAATATCGATAACGTTTGATGTCGATCAAAAAGCTTAAGGCTGCGGGCAACTAAAAGGTCCGGATATAGCGAGAGTACACAGTGGCCAAGATTCTTTTGGTTGAGGACGAGGAACCGATGGCGGACGCGACCGAGACCGTGTCCCGCAAGGCCGGCCGCACGGTCATTATCACCCCGAACGGCGCGGCCGGCCTTGCGAAACTTCGCGGCGAGAACCGTGTCTCGTCCCGATCGATATCCTCATGCCGGAGAGGGACGCCATCGCGGCGATCCACAACGTCCGCGCGCAAGACAAAACGGCGCCCTTCGCCGCCCACTCGGGCGGCGGGATGACGGAGAACCGCGATCTTCTCAACATGGCCGTGACGCCGGGCGCCGCCGACACGATCCCCGCCGCTTTCGCCAACGCGGAACTGTCGTCCGGGGCGAAGAACGCGCCGGTGAACAGAATGAGGAGCTGGGGACGATTGTTTGACGATTTGAGACGAAGTTTTTTGAGGAAGTGCTGTTGTGGTGAACGAATTGCTGCATGACAGAAACGCGCACGCGCGGGCGGAGCAAAAATTCAAGGACCTGCTCGAGGCCGCGCCGGACGCGATCGTCATCGTGAATCGGGACGGGCGTATCGTTCTCGTCAATACGCAGACTGAGAATCTGTTCGGATACGACCGCTCGGAGCTGCTCAACCAAAAAATCGAGATGCTTTTGCCGGCGCGTTATCGCGATAAGCATCCCGGCCACCGCCAGGGGTTTTTCGCTAATTCGCGTTTGCGCCCGATGGGCGCGGGCCTCGAACTCTATGGCCTGCGCAAAAGCGGGGAGGAGTTCCCCGTCGAGATCAGTTTGTCTCCCTTGGAGACAGAAGAAGGCACGCTGGTTTCCAGCGCCATCCGCGACATCACCGACAGAAAGCGCGTGGAGCGCGCTCTTCAGGAAAAAAATGCGGAACTCGCCGCCGCGAACCGCGCCAAGGACACGTTCCTCGCCACCATGAGCCACGAGCTGCGCACGCCGCTCAATTCCATTATGGGCTTTACCGGCACCTTGCTCATGAAACTGCCTGGGCCGCTGAACGCGGATCAGGAAAAGCAGCTTCGTACCGTCCAGGGCAGTGCCCGGCATCTGTTGGCGCTGATCAATGACCTGCTCGATCTGGCGAAGATCGAAGCCGGTAAACTCGATCTCATGCTGACGGAAATGGATTGCCGCGCCGTCTTGGAGGAGGTCGCCGCGTCGCTGCGGCCGCAGGCGCAGGCAAAAGGTCTGGTTATGGACGTGATCCTGCCGCCCGACGCCTT
>JAIUPE010000105.1 GCA_020160875.1 Pseudomonadota bacterium | reverse complement strand
TCCTTCGCGTCCAGACGCAAGGGCGATTTCGGTATTATGCCATCGCGAGGACGAGCATCGCTTCGGCGATCGAAGCGCTGTGCGTGGCCGCCGGCGAACGGGAGCCCTCAAGCGGAAACAGGCGATTACCCGCCCCTGATCTCTGCTTTGCCCGCAGCTGTTACGGCCATCTCGCCGGCCAGCTCGGCGTTGCCCTGGCGCAAGGCTTGGCGCGCCGCGGCGCCATCCGGACAAGCAGCGATGCATTAATGGTTACGGAAGCGGGCCGCCGCTGGCTCGCAAAGGAGTTCGGGCTCGCATTCGACACTCGAAACTCCGGACGGCGTGGGCCTTTGTTCCAATGCCTGGATTGGACCGAGCGGCGCTATCATCTTGCCGGGCCGGTTGCGGCGCGCCTCCTTACGCGTCTGATCGAATTACGTTGGGTCGCGCGCGCCAAGTCCTCGCGCGCGCTGCGGCTCACGGCCCTGGGCGAGCGCAAACTCGCGGCGCTTGGGATCGATATCCCGCAGCGCCCGGCGTCTAAAAGCGCCCGCGCAGCCCATTCCAGATGAGGCGCCCGACGGCGGGCCGCTGCAGCGCGTGGCGCGGATCGAAGACATCGTATTTCCGGCGCTGTAGCCCTTGAAGATAAGAGTCCGCGAGGGTCGCGGGCAGAAGCGCCGGCAGCGCGCGTTTGTCGATATGCGCCTGGGTGGTGCGCGCTTTATCGAGATGCGCGCGCGCGGTGAACGCGACCTGTTCAATCACGGTTCCGAGACGCGCGGCATTGCGGCGTTCCTGAACGTCGTGCGGGGTCAGGGCCGCGTCGGCCAATAGATTTTGAGGTAGCGGCACGCGGTTGGCTTTCGCGTGGAACAGCACCGCGCGCATCAGTCCTGTGAGCGCCCAGGCGATACCGACATGACGCCCAGCCACGCGGCTCGCTTCGTCCTTGGCACCGAGGATCTGGAGCGCCAGCGAGGTCAACCGGGCCGAAGTCCCATCCGCATAGCTTTCGAGATCGGACACGTCGGCGAAGTCTTCATCGCCGACGTCTCTTTCCCTGGTGTCGAGCAGCGTGTCGAAATCGGCCCGTGCAAGACCATGCCGCTTGACGATATCGGCCAGCGACTGCACGACGGGATTTCCTTTCGGCACGTCCCCGCCCTCATAGATCGTGCCGACGAGATCGCGCCACCACTGCAGCTTCATGCGCCCGATGAGCTGCTCGCTCACGCTTTCGCGCACCTTGGCGACCTCCGCATTGAAGGCATAGAGGGCGAAGAGATCCTCACGCACGGCGGCCGGCGCAAACAGCGCACACAGATAGCGGTCGTGGTCGTCGCGGCGAACCTGGTCGGCGATGTAGCTCATCGGCGGATTTTATAATTCGTTTTCGTTAAGGAATTGAGTTTGTTCATGTTTTACCCGGCGGAAGTTTGCACCGTGCGGGAAATAGAGTAACATGGCAACCCTCGCGCGGGCGGACGGGAGGATCTCGAGGGTTGGCCGCCTCGCGCAACGCTGGCTCAAAACAAGGGGGAATCCCATGAGTGCCATTCTCACCAATCTTCGGAACACCGTCATCGCCGCCATCGTGCTGGCGGTCATCGTGTTCCTGATCGTCGGCCTTAGCCGTACAACGTTCGATATCGCCTTTTGGGGCTGGCTGTTCCGTTACCTGCACGTCGCCGCGGGCGTGATGTGGATCGGCCTGCTCTGGTACTTCAACTTCGTGCAGATCCCGAGCATGCCCAAGATCCCGGACGAGCAGAAGCCGGCCGTCGGCAAGGTCATCGCCCCGGCGGCTCTGTTCTACTTCCGCTGGTCCGCCATGGTCACGCTCATCACCGGCCTCATCGTCGCGCACCTGCAAGGTTATCTGGCGGACGCCCTGATGCTGGGCCAGATGACGGGACAAGCCACGATCATCGGCGTCGGCATGTGGCTGGCGATCATCATGTGGTTCAACGTCTGGTTCGTGATTTGGCCGAACCAGAAGAAGGCCCTCGGGATCGTGCAGGTCGAGCCGGACGTGAAAGCCAAGGCCGCCCGCACCGCGATGCTGTTCTCGCGCATCAATACGCTGCTCTCGCTGGCCATGCTGCTGTGCATGACCGGTCAGATGCACCTCGCGTAAGCGGCGCCGGACTGAAAAGAAAACGGGGAGCTTCGGCTCCCCGTTTTTGTATGGAGATCGATGTGGCGTACAGAAATCTCTTTATCGGCCTCCTTATCGCGGCCTTGCCCGCGTTCGCGGCGGAGCCCTCTCGCCTGACCCCGGAAGCTAGCGCTTTAATCGCGCCGGCCCTCGCGGCCTTTAAGACCATCGACGCCGACTATGCGGCGCTGCCGCCCACGACGGACGTCGCACAGCAACTGATCCGCATGGGCCGCAGAGACCAAGATACCCGGATCGCATATTCGAAAATCGATTTCGCCAAGCTGACGGGCGAGCAGCGAACCTTGGCATTCGACGCGGTTTACGCTGAGATCGACCGCCGCGACGCGGAACATCAGAAGGCTCTTGTCGATCTGTTGCCGGCGGAGGGCTGGTTCGCGAAAAGCAAATACGGCGCTGAAGCCGCGGAAGCGGCCTGGCTGATTTTGCAGCACGCCGTGAGACTCAAGCCTGAACTGCTGCGGACGGTGAAACCGGCCATGGACGGCATGCTGGCGGCTCATGAAGTGGACAGACCTTCGTACGCGCGACTGGACGACCGCTTGGCAATGATGGACGGCCGGTTCCAGACCTACGGGACGCAGATGGTCTGTCATATGTCGCGCTGGGTGGCGTATCCCATCGGGGATCGAAACGCCGTGGACCAGCGCCGCAAGGAGATGGAAATTACGGAGACCGTGACCGAGATGCTTACGGCTATGGCCTCGCGCACCTGTCCCAGTGAATGGACCGGAAAGTTGCCGCCGGGAGCGAAACTGGGCGAGCCTTAGGTTCTGCCGTAGCCTGAAATCCATCGCGCCTTAAAGCGCCGTGTGTGCGGATAAGAAATGGATCCCCCAGATGCGCTTCGCGCGCCGGAGGATGACAAGCGGGGAGAAAGCTAGACCGCGATCAACGCGGCAGCCACAGCACGCCCCTCGCCCGCGAGGACGTTGTAGGTCCGGCAGGCGGCGCCGGTGTCCATCGGATCGTGCGGGACACCCGCTTCTTTCAGCTTGGTCCGGAGCGCGAGCGGGATCGGCAGCAACTTTTCGCCGCAGCCGATCAGGCAGACGTCCAGGGCGCTCGCGAGGGCCAGAACCGGTGCGAGGGTCTCAAGAGAGAGGTCGGCGAAGCCGGTGACGGCCCACGGGATGACACCGCCCGGATGGACGATGATCGAGCCACGGTAATCCGCATTGGCCACGCGAAAGCCGCCGCTGCCGTACTTTTGAATTTGCGGCTGCGAACCGGTCGTCTGGCGGGTGAGGTTGACCGAAATAGGGCCTACTCGGCCGGCTTCGGCGCGCGCTCGTATTCCGGAACCGGCGCGTTGCCGCTCCCCGGAACGTCCTCGCGGCGCAGATCCGTGTAGATAAGGATCGGCTTGGCGACATAGATGGTCGAATAAACCCCGATCACGACGCCGAAGGTCATGGCGATACTGAACGGACGCAGCACATCGCCGCCCGCGATAAGCAGCGCGAGGGTGGCGACAAAGGTCGAGGCGGTGGTGAGCAGCGTGCGCGCGAAGACCTGGTTGGACGCGAGGTTCAGGAGGTCCGCGATCGGCATCTTGCGGTATTTGCGCAGCAACTCACGGATACGGTCGAACACGACGACGGTATCGTTCACCGAATACCCGGCGATGGCGAGGACCGCGGCGATGACGGTGAGGTTGAACTCAAGCTGGAAAATCGAGAACAAGCCAAGCACGGCGACCACGTCGTGGGTGAGCGAAAGAAGCGCCGCCAAAGCGAATTGCCATTCAAACCGCAGCCAGACGTAGATCGCGATCCCGATCAGCGCGAGCGCGACGGCGAGTGCGCCGTCGATCATGAGTTCGGCCCCCACCTTCGGCCCCACCACTTCCGTGCGGACGACCTTGATGTCGCTGGGAAGCGCGCCCTGTACCTTTTTCAGCGCCTCGTTCTGGGCCTGATCGCCGCCTTCCTGCTCCTGGATACGGATCATGAGTTCGCGTCCGTCGGGGGATGCGGTCGTGATCGCGACTTCGCCGACGTTCAAATTTTGAAAATCATTGCGAAGTTCTTCGATATTCACCACGCGCTCGGAGCGCGTTTCAAGCAGAACGCCGCCGGCGAAATCGATGCCGAGGTTGAAGCCCTTGGTCATGATCGAGACCAGGGCGACCACCGTGATGATCGCCGAGAACATCATCGGATAGAAACGGACCCCGATGAAATCGAGATGAAACTCGCTCGGCAGGTAATGAATGAAGGGACGAACGGCCATGGGGACGTTTCCTTAAATCGGCGCTGTCTTCGGCTTGGAATACTTGAACCACAGGGCGACAAGAAGCCGCGTGATCATGATGGCCGAGAACATCGAGGTGATAATTCCAAGAACGAGCGTAACGGCGAAGCCGCGCACCGGGCCGCTGCCAAGGAAGAACAAGAGGACGCCGGCAATCAACGAAGTGATATTGGCGTCGGTGATCGTGTTGACGGCGTTGCTGAACCCGGCCGTCAGGCCATTCAAAAGCGTACGACCTGAACCCCACTCGTCGCGCATGCGCTCGTAGATGAGCACGTTGGCATCCACCGCCATCCCCATCGTGAGCACGATGCCGGCGATGCCGGGCAGGGTCAGAATACCGCCGACGACGCTCATAACCGCAAGCAGGAGAACCAGGTTGACGGTAAGCGCGAGAACCGCAAAGAGGCCGAAACGAAAGTAGGCCGTGATCATGAAGATGGCCACGAGGATCATCCCGACGATACTGGCCGTGGCCCCGTCCTGAATGGAATCCGCCCCGAGGCTGGGCCCGATCGTACGCTCTTCGAGGACGACCAGCGGCGCCGGGAGAGCGCCCGCGCGCAGCAGGAGCGCGAGGTCCTGCGCCGCTTTGACGTCGCCGACGCCTTCGATAAAGCCGGCGCCGCCGACAATCGCAGACTTGATGCGCGGCGCGCTGATGACCTTGTCGTCAAGCACGATCGCAAGGCTTTCGCCCACGGCCGCGCTGGTGGTGCGGCCGAAAGCCATGCCACCGGCGGTGTCGAAGCGGAAGTTCACGATCGGCTGGCCGTTTTGAAAGCCCGCCTGCGCATCGACAAGGCGCTCGCCGGAGACTTCGACGCGGCGGCGTACGACGAAATTATAATTTGGATCCTGGCTCGAAGGCATCAGCATCGTGCCGGCGGGAAGTTCGCGGCCCGCGGACGCGCCCGGCTCGACCAAGTGGAAGGTGAGTTTGGCGGTCTGACCGATGAGGTTCTTGATACGCTCCGGTTCATCGACGCCCGGCAGTTCGACGATGATGCGATCGCGGCCCTGCCGCTGAACGTTGGGTTCGCTGGTGCCGAACTCGTCGATACGGCGCCGGACGATTTCCAGAGACTGCGTGACCGCCGAAATTTCGCGGTCACGGCGCACGTTGTCGGGAACCGAGATCCGGATACGCTCGGCGTCGACGCTTTCAACCGTCATCCCCACCGCCGACTTGGCGATCGCGGCGCGGGCATCCGCGGCGTCTTCCGGCCGGGTCAAGGTGACGAACACGCCTTCGTCGGTCGCACGCAGCGTGCGGTAGCCAAGCTTCGCTTCGCGCAGGGCCGCGCGCGCCATCTCGGTCAGGTCGTTGAGCTGTTCCTTCGCGACCGCCGAAGTGTCGACTTCCATCAGGAGATAAGAGCCGCCGCGCAGATCGAGACCGAGCGGCAACGGCTTCAGCCAGCTTGGCAACGAGCTTCGCACGCTCGACGGCAAGAAGTTGGGCGCGGCGAAAAGAAAGCCCGCGAGGGTGACGATCAGGACGATAGCCAGCTTTACGCGGCTGTATTGCAGGGAGTTCGACGACATGTCAGCGCCTCGCTTAAGGCCGGGAGGCCACTACTCTTTCTTTTCGGCGTCGGCCTTGTCGGCGACGGGTTCGGTCTTGCTGACGATATTCGCGACCATGCTGCGGTCCACATGGACACGCACGCCGTCGGCGATCTCAACGATCAGCTCGCGGTCTTCAACTTTCGTGACCAGACCAATGATCCCGCCGTTGGTGACGATGCGGTCGCCGCGGCGCAGCGCGCCGAGCATCGCCTTGTGTTCCTTCAGCTTCTTCTGCTGCGGGCGGATCAGAAGGAAATAGAAGACAACGAAGATGAGAAGGAGCGGCAGGAACGCCGTGAAGGCATTTTGCTGACCCGCAGCGCCGGCGGCCTGTGCGAAGGCCGGAGAAATCCACATTTAGGTAGCTCCCTCAATAAACTAGGCCCCATTTTAGGGGCCGGAACGGGCGGAATATACCCACCCGAGCAGGTCTTGCAAACCTTATCCACCCCCAGAAGACCTGTGGAGCAAATAGGCACGCCTCGCGGGTTCTGCAAGCGGAACAAGGCGTTAATTGACCGCCTGTAACGGGACGGTGATCGCAGTTACCGAGCCGTCAGGAATTCGGTGGGATTCATGGCCTGCGTCCCCTTGCGTACCTCGAAATGAAGCTGGGGCGTATCGACGTTGCCGGTACGGCCCACGGTCGCAATGACCTGGCCCTGGGTGACCGCATCGCCGCGCTTCACGAGAAGCTTATCGTTGTGGGCATAGGCGGTCGTCCAACCGTCGGCGTGTTTAATCAGGAGAAGGTTGCCGAAGCCGCGCAGCTCATTGCCCGCATAGGCAACGACGCCGTTGTCGGCCGCCCTCACCTCACTCCCCGCCGCCGCAGCAATGTTGATGCCGTCGTTATGCAAACCTCCGCCCGCGGGACCGAAGTTCGCGATCACTTTACCGGCGATGGGCCAGGCGAAACGCGACGCGGCGCGCGGCGCCGGATCGGGGAGCTGCGAAGGCGGAATGGCGGCGACCTGGGTTTCAGCGCCAGGCTTCGGTTCTTCAAGCGGCGGCGCGACAGGTGACGGCGCCGGGGGTGCGACGGGCTTCGGCGCGGTGGCGATGGGCGCTGGCGGCGGCATCGGAGCCGGCGGCGGCACAAAGGTGCTCGAAGGCGCGGGCGTTCCCGGCGGCGGCGCGAGGGATTCCGACGTGATGACCGATCGGCGCGGCGGCGCGACGGCGGTCTCGGCCACGTCGATATCCGGGCGCTCATTGCGTGTCGGCTGTGCGGCCTGGGTGAAGGGATCTGGAATCCAGATCACCTGTCCCGGCTTCAGTGCGTACGGCTGACGAAGGTCATTCGCGGAGGCCAAAAGCGCGAGATCGACATCGTAAATCTTCGCGATGGCGTTCAGCGATTGACCTGCGGTCACGGTATGCCGGCGGGCGGGGTCGAGGATCAACGTCTGGCCGACCGTCAGCACAAACGGCGGGCGGATATCGTTGCGCGCGGCGATCGCCTTCGTCGGCACGTCGTAGCGGCGCGAGACGGTGTAGAGCGTGTCACCCGGCTGCACGACGATGGTGCGGCTTTTGTCGCTGCCCCACAGGAAGCCGCCGACATAGCCCGGCGGCGGGTTGAACTCCGGCGCGCACCCTGAAATCAGAGGGGCTGAAAGAATCAAGCACGCGACAATGAGAGGTTTCTTGATGCTCATTTGCGGGGCACCTCCGGCACGCCTTGCACGAGCGGCACGAACCGCACGGGAAACAAACGTTCACTGGTGAATTTATGGCCGTCCTTACGCACGCGGATGACTTCCTGATTCAGGCCGCCGACGTCGCCGACGGGAAGCACCATGATTCCCCCCTCGTCCGAAAGCTGCGCGACGAGGTCGGGCGGAACGATACGCGCGGCGGCCGTGACGAGAATCCGGTCGAAAGGTTGCTGACCCGGCCACCCCTTATATCCGTCGCCCACCATTGTGGTGATATTGTGAAGGGAGAGCCCCTTAAATCTTTGTTCGGCTTCCGCGAGGAGATCGCGGTGGCGTTCAATCGTGTAAACACGCCGGGCGAGCTTCGACAGAACGGCAGCCTGGTAGCCCGAGCCCGTGCCGATTTCGAGCACCTTATGGCGCTCGCCAATCTCCAGGGCCTGGCTCATGAGGCCCACGACGACGGGCTGACTTATGGTCTGGCCGCAGTTGATGGGTAGCGCCTGATTGGCATAGGCCTGGTCGACGAAGGTTTCCTCGACAAAAGCTTCGCGCGGCGTGCGCTCGATGGCGGCGAGCACGCGCGTGTCCGTGACCCCGCCGTTGCGCAGGTCCATCAACAAGCGGATTTTGCGACTCTCCGTGCTCACGGGGCGGTGCTCACAGGACCTTGCGCAGAATGTCCATCGCCGGACGGTCGGTTAGATCGACGTTGAGCGGCGTGACGGAGATAAATCCGTCGTCGATGGCTTTGAAGTCGCTGTCGTCCGCGAACGACTCAGATTCAAGCCGCGCGCCGATCCAGAGGTAAGGGCGCCCGCGCGGGTCCTCCCGAAGAATGAGGTTGTCGCCGACCTTGTTCTTGCCCTGTGCCGTGACCCTCACGCCGAACACATCCTCGGGCCGGCGCGCCGGAAAGTTCACATTCACCAGCACGTCCTTGGGGCAGGCTGCCGCACAAATCTTGCGGATCAAATCCGGCGCAAATCGCTCCGAGGTTGTCCACGGAATGTCCGCGCGGTCGACGAATACCTGGGACAACGCGATGGAGCGCACGCCGAGGAGCACGCCTTCAAGCGCGCCCGCGACCGTGCCCGAATAGTGCACGTCCTCGCCGAGGTTCGAGCCGTGATTGATGCCCGAGAGGATCAGGTCGGGCGGGTTCTCTTTCATCAGATGGTGCAGCGCGACCATCACCGTGTCTGTCGGCGTGCCCGTCACGCTGTACCGGCATGCGTCGATTTTGATCGGCCGCAGCGGGTGGTGAATGGTGAGCGAGTGCCCTGCCCCGCTCTGTTCGAGAGTCGGCGCGACCACCCACACATCGTCCGTCAGCGACCGTGCGATGCGTTCGAGCACGGCCAACCCTTGCGCGGCAATCCCGTCATCGTTGCAGAGCAAGATGCGGCATTTGGCAAGATCCGGCAGTGGCGCGAACATGATGTCTACTTCCCACATTTGGCGGATTTGAAGTTCCTCACGGCGACGGCTGCGCGGCTCGCGTGAGGAACTTCAAATCCATTTGCCGGATGTGATTCATAATTTTCCGGGCCGCTTCTGATCCGAAACTTAGCGTCAGGTTTTCACGGAAGCGCTGCGCGAACTTTCGGATCGCGACCCGGTAATGACCTCGAGGCCGCCCATGTAGGGCTTCAGCACCGCCGGCACCCGGATAGACCCATCGGCTTCCTGGTAGTTCTCAAGGATCGCCACCAAAGTACGGCCGACCGCAAGGCCGGAGCCGTTCAGTGTGTGCAGGAAGCGCGTGCCCTTGGTTTCGCCCACCGGACGGAAGCGCGCGTTCATACGGCGCGCCTGGAATTCGCCGGTGTTCGAGCAGCTGGAGATTTCGCGGTAGGTGTTCTGACCGGGCAACCACACTTCGATGTCGTAGGTGCGATTGGAACCAAAGCCGATGTCGCCGGCGCAGAGCGCCATGACGCGATACGGCAGTTCCAATTTCTCGAGGATGCCGGTGGCGCATTTGGTCATCCGGTCGAGTTCAGCCTCGGAGTCCTCCGGCGCCGTGATGCTCACCATTTCGACTTTCTCGAATTGGTGATTGCGGATCATGCCCTTGGTATCTTTACCCGCCGCCCCCGCCTCCGAGCGGAAGCACGGGGTGAAGGCCGTCAGACGCATCGGGAGCTCGGAACCGTCGACGATCCGCTCGGCGACCAGGTTGGTCAGCGAAACTTCGGACGTGGAGATCAGGTAGAGACCCGCCGTGGTCTTGAACAGGTCTTCTTCGAATTTCGGCAATTGGCCGGTGCCGTAGAGCGCTTCGGGCCGCACCAAGAGCGGCACGTTCATTTCGGTGTAGCCGTTTTCCCGCGTATGCGTGTCCAGCATGAACTGGGCGATCGCGCGTTCCAGGCGCGCGAGTTCGCCCTTGAGGACGACAAATCGCGCGCCCGAAATAACGGCCGCCTGGGTGAAGTCCATGAGGCCGAGCGCGGGACCAAGGTCTGAATGTTCCTTGGCCTGGAAATTGAACGGGCGGGGAGCGCCCCACTTGCGCACTTCGACGTTGCCGCTCTCGTCCTTCCCGTCCGGCACGTCTTTGTGAAGGATGTTCGGGATCGTGAGCAGGATGCCACGCACCTCTTCGCCGATCTTCTTCTCATCGGCTTCGAGCGCGGTCATACGGTCTTTGATGGACGCGACTTCGGCCATCAGCGGGGCCGCGTCGCCGCCCTTGCCCTTTACCTGACCGATCTGCTTCGAGACGTCGTTGCGGCGGCTCTGCAGGCTCTGCAACTCGGTGATGGTTTCACGGTGGCGCTTGTCCATGTCGAGGATGGACGTGGCCATGGGCGCGCCGCCGCGCCGCGCCAAAGCGGCATCGAAAGCGCCGGGGTTTTCCCGGATGAATTTCAGGTCGTGCATGCCAGGGCTTATACGCGAGCGCCGGTTCATCCGTCCAGGATGCAAGCACCCGGGATCTCCGCCCGAAGAGATTAATTTTGGAAATCCGCCCGAAACCTTCGGGTTTTAGTTGGCGCCTACTGGTCTCGGAAAATCGCGCACACTTTCCGGAACAGGCCCTAGGCGTCGTTGAAGTCCGTATCGCCGCCGCCCGCTTCGCTGCCGTCGGCGACGATATCCTCGGGTTTCTTCTCGACCATTTTCGCGAAGATAATCGAGATTTCGTAGAGGAGCAGCATCGGCAGCGCGAGGCCGAGCTGACTGACGACGTCCGGCGGCGTCACCACCGCGGCGAACACGAACACGCCGATGATGGCGTAGCGGCGCTTTTCCTTCAGCGCCTTGGAGCTGATGATCCCGACGCGCGCCAGGAGCACAAGCAACACCGGCATCTGGAACGCGATGCCAAAGGCCAGGATCAGGGTCATGACCAGCGAGAGGTAATCGCCGATGGCCGCTTCAAGCTGAATCGGCAGCGCGGTTTCCGCCGCCGTGGTCTGGAATCCGAGCAGGAACTTCCACGCCAGCGGCATGATCATGTAATAGACGAGCGCCGCACCCATCACGAACAGGATCGGGCTCGCGAGCAGGAACGGCAGGATCGCCCTTTTCTCGTGCTTGTACAGACCGGGCGCGACGAAAGCCCACATCTGGTTGGCGAAAATCGGGAAAGTCACGAAGATCGCCGCGAAGAAGCCGACCTTCAATTCGACCAAGAAACCTTCGGCAAGGTGCGTATAAATCATACGCTGCGTGCCGCCATGCTGATGCATGGCATCGGCATACGGCTGCATGAGGAAATTATAGATGTGCTGCGAAACCGCCATACCGCCGAAGAAGGCGATCAGCAACGCCACCACGGAATAAAGCAGCCGCTTGCGCAGCTCCATCAGATGATCGAGCAGCGGCATGGTGTGGTTATCCGGATCGTCCGGCGTGGCGACGTCCTTGCTCGGAACCTGCTTGTTCATGTGGCCGCCGGCGGCTTCTGTTCGGCCGGCACCGTTTCGGCTGGCACCGTTTCGGCCGGCGCGACTTGCGCGGGCGGCGCGGCGGCCGCGCCATCCGGGGTTCCCGACGCGGCGACGGCCTGGTCAGCCGGCGGCGGGGTCTGAGAGTCGGGGTCCTGAAAGGCCGAGGTCACCTCTTTGGCAACTTCGCCCTTGGGATCGACGTAATTGGTGACATGCTCGACAAGGCTGGTCTGCGAGAATTTCTGGACCTGTTTGCGCACCTCGTCCAGCTCCGCCTCACGCAGCATTTCGTTGAAATGACCCTGGAACTCGGACCCGAGGTTCCGCACCTTGCGGATGGCCTTGGCGAGCGTGCGCATGGCCGTGGGCAGTTCCTTGGGCCCAAGGACCAGAACGGCCACCAAGCCGATGACGAATAATTCGGACCACGCGAGATCAAACATTGAGGGGTCCGTTCCTTCCTAAAGCGAGCGTCCCCCTTTAGAGCGCCCGCCGCACGTCCGCTTTAGACGGTATCTTTTTCCTTGGAGGCCGCATTGCCTTCGATGGTCGTACGGGAAGCCGTCGGCCCCGGCTCGTCGTCATCTTCCTTCATGCCCTTCTTGAAGGACTTAATGCCCTTGGCGACGTCGCCCATGATTCCGGAAATCTTGCCGCTGCCGAACAGCAGAAGCACGACCACCAGGACGATGACCCAATGCCAGATGCTACCGAAACCCATGGCTCAACAACTCCAATGGCTTAGCGAGGAAAGCTCACCTTGCATCATCGCAAAAAGGGCCCCCACCCGCAACCTCGTTCCCCTCTATCTAAGAGGGCGATCCTTTAAATTCCAGCACCTTACGCGTTTTTATCTTCGTCTTCCGCGGGTTCGGCGCCCGCCTCACGACCCTCTTCGCCTTCATCGCCGCTCATCAGCGGCTCGAGGGCTTCATCGGACTCGTCCGTATCGAACAACAGCGTGTCGCTGCCGCGGGTGGCGTAAGCCATACCGCCACGGCTATCGAGCAGACCCGCCGCCCGGAGTTCATCGATACCCGGGAGGTCCTGGATGGATTCAAGGCCGAAGTGATCGAGGAAGGCGTTGG
>JAIUPE010000104.1 GCA_020160875.1 Pseudomonadota bacterium | reverse complement strand
CATGCCCGAGGTCGAATAGCTGGTGGCGCGCACGGCGGCGTTCAGATCGAGCGCGTCGGCCCAGGCTTCATTCTTCGCCAGCGGCACGACGGTTTCGGCGAAACCTTCCGTCACGTTATAGCTCCCGAACGTCGGCAGGTAGTTGCCCGCGAACCAACCGTTGATCAGCGAGATCGGATCGGCGCGGCCGCGCACCGCCTCTTTGCGGTGTTCGGCGCCGAGCGCCAATGAGACCGGACCCGCCCAGATGTCGAAGGGCTCGCCGTTCAGCGTGAAGGCATAGACGTCCTGCGCGAAGCGCTGGTTGCGCTGCGGATGCTCCGGGCTGGCGAACACGTAATTGATCGCGGCCTGGCTGTTCACGCCGAGACCCATCATGTTGTACGGCACGCAGCCCGGCATGTCGTTGGTGGTGATCGCGTCGGTGTTCACGCGGCAAGCGACGGTGCCGTTCGCCGTGCGCACCGCGTCGATGGCGGCGCCGAACTCGGCTTTGGCCGAGACGTTGAGACCGTTTTCCGACGTGCGCGACACACCCTTCTGGAAATAGGCGTCCCAGGTCCATTCGCCGCCCATGGCGTCGAAGCTGCCATTGAAGCCGACGACGTAGCGGTTGACGGTGCGCTCGTTGTCGAAGGTGATCGTCGGCATGTCGACGTTCATCGAACCGAGGGTGAACTGGCTTAGGCCGAGCGCCTGCACGCGCTGCGCCACGGCCGTCGGGATGAAGGCGTTGTCGGCGCGGATGATCAGGTTCGCGACGTTGAACTGCTTCAGCGCGAGACCGATGGAGCGGGCGAAGCCCCACTGCGCCTGCGCAAACGCGGTGACGTTATCCGACACCTCGTAGCTGGTGCGCAGGAAGATGCCTTCGCGCGTCACGCGCTGATCCAGGGTGTTGTAGAAGTTCACCTGCGAGGCTTTCCAGTCGCCGCCCTGGGTGAACGGATCGGAGACGATCGAACCATAATTGAACTGGGCCGGCGTGCCGCCGGGGCCGAAGTAGGTCCCGCGCAACGCCGTGTTGGTGATGATGCCGCCCGGCATGGCCGTGCCGAGGCCGACGCCCGAGAGCAGCAAACGCTGCGGCACGCTGGTCGACTGGCCGGCGGCGGCGTTGGTGCCGTACGCGGGGTTGTTGACGATCGCCCAGCCGTCGTTGTTCCACTCGCGCGGCACGCCGAAGATGCCCCAGCGGCGGCTCCATTCGCCGGAGGCCAGCAGATGACCGCGGCCGTTGGCGAACGATGTCCCGGCGGACATCGCGACCTTCGCGGCCGGATCGTCGCCGTAGGTGGTCAGGCCGCCCGACACTTCACCCTTCACGCCCGTGAAATCCTTGTTCAAGACGAAGTTCACGACCCCCGAAAGCGCGTCGGAACCATAGGCGGCCGAGGCGCCGCCCGTGACGATATCGACGCGGCTGATGAGCTGCTGCGGGAAATCGTTCACGTCCACGAGGCCGTTGATGGTCGACGGCACCGAGCGCTGGCCGTCGAGCAGCACCAGGGTGCGGCTCGATCCAAGCCCGCGCAGGTTGAGGGTGTTGAGACCGGCCTGACCGTTGGAGAAGGAAAGGTTCGAGGTCTGCGGGCTCGCGCTGCCCACCACCGCGGGAAGGTCGTTCACCAGGTCGGCGATGTTTTCCGGCGCCGCCGCTTCCAGGGCTTCCGTGCCCAGCACCGTCAGCGGCGTCGGCGCTTCATAGCCGTCGCGCACCACGCGCGTGCCGGTGACGACGATTTCGTCCACCGCCGAAGCGGCCGGCGCCGTCTGGGCCTGCGCGGACGCCGCGCCGGTCATGACAACGGCCACCATGGCCACGGACGTGGCCGCGGTCGTTAAAAGTCTGGATTTAAATGACATGGTCCCCCCTAAGGTCATCCGGAACGCCCTCCTCCCACGGAAGGCCCCTTCGCGACTTAGATGGACGCCGGGAGCGTTTCCGCCGCCCAAAAGCGGCCCGGCGGGTTATTTTATTGTTGTGCGCCGCACACTGTTGCCGGAAGGGCACGAAGCGGGAGAGGAATCGGGGTCAAATTCCACGTCCGCTTAAGATTTTAGATTGGACGAAGACGCGCGCCACAATTGGGGTCCGCCCTCAGTCTTCGGGGCAGCAGCTCAAACGCTACTCGCTATAAAGCCTGACAAAGCCGGGCCCCATTTCCACCTTGAGCCCCAGGCTCCCGGCGACCGCTTGCGAGAACCCGGCCGGGTTGTTCGCCTGGAAAAGGCCCGTGATCGTCGTATTGGCGATCGCCACATCGTCAATCACAATGCGCGTATCCGAATAACGCGAGAATTCCGCCGCCGCCGTCCTGAGGCTTACGCCCTCGAAGGCGATCATGCCCTGACGCCAGGCCGTCTCGCGCGCCACCGTGTCGGGGCTTACCGACGCCTTGATCAGGCGCGCGCCACTTTCGGCCGTTACGCGCGTGTTCGCCGCCGCGCGCACCAAAGATGCCGGCTGCGCACGGTACACCACGTCGACCATGCCTTCCTGCACCAGCACTTCCGGCGGCAGGCCCGCCATATTGCGCACCATGAAACTCGTGCCCACGGCGCGCACCTCCAGCTCGCCCGCCAGCACCGAGAACGGCCGCGCCTGGTCCTTGGCCACCGAGAACATCACTTCGCCGTCCATCAACTCCACGCCGCGACGTTCGCCCGTATAGTTCACGGCGACGAGCGAATGGGTGTTGAGGGTCAGCACGCTTTCATCCGTCAGCGACACCAGTTTGATCTCGCCTTTTTTGGAGGTGTAGAGCTGCGGCGGTTCGCCGCCGAAGAAACGATTGTAGAGGCGCGGCCCGAACATCACACCGCCCGCGGCGGCCGCGGCGGCGGCCAGGCCGCCCGTCAGCAACCCGCGCCGTGAAGGCGCGGCTGGATGCTCCCCCTCCGGCGCCGATCCCGACTCTCCGGTGAAACTCGCCCCCAGCGCTTTCGCGCGGTCGAGATAAGCGAACGCCGCCTGCGCGCGCGCCAGGGCGCCCTGGTGACGCAGATCCGCCGCCGTCCACGCGCCAAGCTCCGCCGTCTCGGCGGCCGAAAGCCCGCGGTCCAGGCGCGCGGCCCACGCCGCCGCCATCACATCGATGGCGTTTTCGCGGCCCAGGTCAGCCTCTGTCTCAAACGCGGACGTCACAGCTTGCTCTCTTAGACTTTCGCTCTCTTAAAAAAACGCACTCTATATATCTACATATATCTACGCCCGGGCGATGGTCCGTCCCGGCGCAGGTCATATACGAAAACCTATTCGGAATCTTTATCGCGGCGGCGCCACGGCGCCCCGTTTTCCGGGTTTTCGTCACTCCTTAGAGGTTTGACGGCCCGTTTTCCGCCGCGCCCGAAGGCCCATAACAAGGCCCTAATCCCCTGGGAAATGCGCTTTTCCACGGAATTCTCGCTAATCCCAAGCCGTTCGGCGGTCTCGCGCTGCGATAACCCCTGCACACGGCGCAGCAGGAATACCTCTCGCACCTTGGGCGGCATCTCGCTCAGCACGCGCGCGACATTGGCCAGTTCGTCCCGGTCCTCCGCCACCTGTTCGGGCGTTGGTGTATCGGCCATGGCGCCGGCCAGCTCCAGGTCCGACGCGCTGCGGATCGAAACGATTTTGGAGCGTCTCAGGTGCGCCAGGATCAATGAGTGCGCCGTCTGGAACGCATAGCTGCGCGGATTGCGGATCGCCGCCACGCTCTCCAATCCCGCCAGAATGGCGTAAGTCTCCTGGACGATATCGTCCACCTCGACGCCCAGCACATATTTCTGCCGCAGCCACGCGCGCAGCGCCGCCTCGTGCGGAAGCACGTTCCGCGCCAGCCATGCCGCCCGATCCTGCGAGACCCCGGTCATGTCGCCGATGGTACACCGCAGCCTAATTTATATCAGATATATTTCGCGGGCTCGCCGCCTGCCCAGGTCACCCTCACGGCGTCCCCGCTCCAACATCCACCCAGCGTTCGAACCTCATCTCCTGCACCAGCGTGTCCTCGCCGCGGTCGATCATCTGCACCTCGGCGATGCCTTGGGTGAAGGCGATCACAGCCCGCAGGCGCGATGTGGGGATCTCCACCGGCAGCGCGAGGCTCACGTTCTCGTTCAGGAACCCGCTGCGCACGACGATCGTACGCCGCAGCACATATCCGACGGGCCGCTGCACGGCCGCCCACATGACCTCATGGATCTTCTTGCGTAACGTTCCCGCATACACGGCCGCGACAGACAGGCCCGTCGGATCGAACTCCGCGCGCTCCACCAACCGCGTCCCGAAGAAACGCAGGCGCGCGTCCCCGGGACCGATGACGTCGGCGATCGCCAGATACGGCGCCACGGCCGGCGGCACATGGTCGAAAAAATCCGCGAGCTTCGGAAGATGGCCCACCTTCGGCAACGAATGCCAATACGCGAAGAACGGGCGCAGCGGCTCCGGCAACTCGGTCGGCAAGGCGGTCATGAAAGCGAAGTCTCCCCGGGGCGCACAGAGAACCAAATTTCGACTGCGGCGCAAAGCAAAGATGCCGCGCACGCGCGAAGAAATTGGCAGTGAGTCGCGACGGTTAAATCACGCCCTCTCCGCCGCGATGGGCACGCGCCCTGACCGGCCATGTCGGCTCCCATTCAACAGGGTGTTCGAACCGCCGGGGCGGGCGCTCTTTCCCCCCGGACACCTCCCCCCCCCCTCACACCCTTTTTTACGCTCCAGCGTCTTACGCCGGGCTTCTCACACCCCGGCTTTCATAATTTTGACAGCGCCAATCGGTCTCCTTTTCCATATGTTACACGGTCTTTTTCCCTACCCCGCCGAAGGTCCCGCATGTCCGCCTCAGATATGTCCGCCCGCGCCGCGAAAGCGCCGCCGTTCTTCACGGGCTACGAAAAATTCGTGGTCGCGATGCTGGCCTTCCTGCAATTCACCATCATCATCGACTTCATGATCCTCTCGCCGCTCGGCGCCTTCGTCATGCCCGCGCTCGGCATCACCCCGCAGCAGTTCGGCATCGTCGTGTCGGCCTACGCGCTCGCCGCCGGCGTCACCAGCTTCGCGGCCGCCGGCTTCGCGGACAAATTCGACCGCAAGCGGCTTCTCCTCTTTTTCTATTCCGGCTTCATGGTCGGCACGCTGCTTTGTGGCTTGGCGGAGAATTTCCAGATCCTGCTCCTCGCCCGCGTCATCACCGGCATGTTCGCGGGCGTCATCGGCGCCACCGTCATGGCGATAGCGACAGACCTTTTCCCGATGGAAAAGCGCGGCCGCGTCATGGGCATGATCCAGACCGCCTTTGCCGCCAGCCAGGTGCTTGGATTACCGGCGGGCCTCTATCTCACCAACCACTGGAACTGGCACGCGCCGTTCCTGACCATTGTCGTGATCGGCCTCGGCGTGGGCGCCGTCATCGCCCTCAGCATGAAACCCGTCGACGCGCATCTGAAGCTGCAAACCGAAAGCAACGCCTTCAAGCATCTCTGGGCCACAATCACCGAGCCGCGCCACTTCCTCGCCTTCGGCGTGGTCGCCCTGCTCGCCACCGGCGGCTACATGCTGTTGCCCTTCGGCGCCGACTTTACCCTCAATAACTACAAGATCTCCGCCGACGATCTGCCCAAGATTTATCTGGTCACCGGCATCTGCATGATCTTCGTAGGGCCGCTTGCCGGCCGCGCCGCGGACAAATTCGGCAAATACCCGGTCTTCATGTTCGGAACCCTGCTCTCGATCGTGATGGTGATCTTCTACACGCACCTCGGTGAAACGCCGCTCCTCGGCGTCATCGCCATCAACGTGCTCCTGTTCATCGGAATCTTCTCGCGCATCGTGCCCTCGCAGGCCCTGATGAGCGCCGTGCCGGAGCCCACCAAGCGCGGGTCCTTCAACGCCGTCTGCGGTTCACTCCAGCAAATCTCCGGCGGCGTCTGCGCCGCGCTCGCGGGCGCGATCGTCTCCCGCGCGCCCGACGGCCGCCTCGAGCACTACCCCACCGTCGGCTACGTCGTCGCCGGCGCGGCCGTGTTCACGCTCTTCTTCATGTACAAGATCAGCCGCGCCGTGCCGGACAAAAAGGCGTAGCGGGCCCAAGCGGAAAAGAAACGGGGGCAGATACGAATAACCACGATGAAAAGCGTGTTTGGCACGCGCGTGGCGCTTTTCGTGTCTGCCCCCTTTTCCTTGGAGCGCTCTCTCGGTCGAAACTCCCGCGAAAATTATATCAGAGATAATTTCGCTCTCACCGCGCGCCCTACTTCAACAGCACCCCATCCGCATCCACCCGCATCACCGGCCCGATCCCCGCTTTCTTCATTTCCGGCTCGATTTTCGCCGCGTCGCCGACGATCACCCACACCATCTCGCCCGGCCGCACGAACTTCGCGCCAACCCGGCTCAGCTCTTCCGCCGTTGTCCCCTGCACACGCGCGGCATAAGACGACCAGTAATCATCCGGCAGCCCCCGGTACGCGAGATCCACCACGGTGCCCTTCACGGACCCGATGCTCTCCCAGCGTCCCGGCAGCGCCAGCGTCGTATCATTCTTCACCTGCGCGATTTCGTCTGCCGTTAAAGGTCGAACCTTGGCGAGGTCATTGAACTCCCGCCGCAGCTCTAGAATGCTTTCCGCCGTCTTGTCCGTCTGCACCGGCGCGCCGACTTGAAACAAGCGCGGCCCGCGCCCGTCCATACCCACGGAGCTGCGCACGCCGTAGGACCAATGTTTGTCCTCGCGCAGGTTCATATTGAGCCGCGAAGTGAACGCGCCGCCGAACGCATCATTGAACAGCCCCAGCGCCACCTGGTCCTCCGCCGTCCACTGCGGCGCCGCCGCGCCCACCATGATGACGGACTGCTGCGATCCCGGCCGGTCCACGACATAAATACCCGCCTTGCTCGCCGGCGCCGCCGGCACGGCTTTACGCTGCACGCTTCCCCTCTGCCAGCCCGCGAAGGCCCTCTCGATCTTGGGGCGAATCTCGGCCAGCGTCGTATCGCCGACGACAACGAGGGTCGCGTTCTCGGGCGTGAACCAGCGCTTGTGATAGTCCACGGCCTGCGCGCGCGTGAACGCCGCCAGCGTCGATTCCGTCGTCAAACGCCCATAAGGATGATCCGCGCCGAACACCAGCGCGCGCAGCGCCCGCGCCCCGGCGGCACTGGGCTGCTGGCGCGCGCGTTCGATGCCGATCATGGCCTGTTTGCGCTCACGCTCCAGATCCTCCGGCTTGAACGCCGGATGCAAGGTCACATCGGCGAACAGCGCCAGCGACGCATCCAGGCTCGAAGACAAGGTACTCAAGGACACCGACGCCCGCTCATCGTCCGCGTTCACCGACAGATCCGCGCCCAGCCCACGCAGCTCATCGCTGATCTGCAAGCCGTCGCGCGAGGTCGTACCTTGATCCATCAGGCTCACGGTCATCGCCGCCGCGCCCGTCGGCAGTTTGTCCTCCGCGGCGCTGAAACCCGTTTCAACGGCCAGCGTCATCGTCACCATCGGTGCCGCGCGGCGCGAGGCGACGATCAGCTTCAGCCCGTTCGCGAGCGTGGCATGTTCCAGCGCCGGCAGGTTCTCCGCGGTTGTTGGTGTCGGCGTCGGCAGCGCCGTGCGGTCCACATCGGTGTCCGCGGCCGTCAGCGGCGGACGCGGCAGGACCGTCAATACATACTGCCCATCGGTGAGCCAGCGCCGCGCCGCGTCCCGCACCTCGGCGGGCGTCGCCGTCAAGGCCACCGTCACCCGTTCGCGCCATTGCGCGGGATCGCCGTATACGGACTCCGCGGCGATCAGCCACGCGGCTTTTACGTATGAACGCTCCAGTGCCCGCGCCGTGCCGGCCACCAGGTCGGTGCGCGCGCGGCCCAGCTCCTCCGGCGTCGGTCCTTCTTTCACCAACCGCGCCAATTCCTCGTCCACCTCGGCTTCCACCTTGGCCACGTCCACGCCCGGCTTAACATCCACGGTGATATAGAACTGCCCGGCGATCTCGCCGCGGTCGACGCTGGCGCTGACACCGGTCGCCACCTGTTCCTCATGCACCAGACGCTTGTACAGGCGCGAAGTCTTGCCGCCCGTCAGCGCATCAGCCGCGAGATCCAGAAGCGAAGCGTCCCGTGACCCGTCGGGCGGCATATTCCACACTTTATAGATGCGGGGCTGCGCCACCCGGTCATAGCCCAGCTCGCGCGCACCACGGGCGGACCGGGCGGAATATCGCCGAAGGCTTTTTCGACCTTCGCCAGCGCCTCGGCCGGTGTGATGTCGCCGGACAGGGCGATAATGGCGTTCGACGGCCCATACCAGGTGCGAAACCAGTCCTTCACATCCGCGAGCTTCGCCGCATCCAGGTCTTCCATGGAGCCAATGGTCGTATGCGCATATGGATGACCTGCGGGATAAGTCGCCTTGATGATGCGTTCATACGCGAACCCATAGGGCCGGTTCTCGCCCTGGCGCTTCTCGTTCTGCACCACACCGCGCTGCTCATCCAGTTTCGCCTGGGTCACCGCGCCCAGGAAGTGCCCCATGCGATCCGATTCAAGCCACAGGATGGAATCAAGCGCGCCCTTCGGCACCGTCTGGAAATAGTTGGTCCGGTCGTTGTTGGTGGTGCCGTTGATCGAGGTGCCGCCCATGCCGCGCACCGGCTTGAACCAGTCCGTATCGGAATGTTCGCTGCCGTTGAACATGAGGTGTTCAAACAAATGCGCGAACCCCGAACGTCCCGCCGGCTCGTCGCGCGAGCCGACCTTATACCAAACCTGCACCGACACGATCGGCGCCTTCCGATCCTCATTCACAATGAGCGTCAGCCCATTCTTGAGCACATACTTCGTCGCCGGAATCTCGAGCTTGAGATCTTTAAGATTGGATTGGGCGAGTGCGGGGCTGGCTGCGAGCAACACAGCAGCGAACACGAACTTTTTCATAGAAGCTCCGAGCAGAAATTATCTCAGATATTTTTTCGCCAACTCATGCGGCGGAATTGGGGTCAGACACGAATAACCACGACGACTGAATCTGTTTGGCAGACTAGCCGTGTTTTTCGTGTCTGATCCCAATTCCGCGTTCCGAGCGCCAGCAGAGCGGGCGAAAATTTATCTGAGATAATTTCTGCGCGCTCTCAGCGACCTCTGCCCGGAAATTATATCCGATAAATTTTCGCGCGATCCATCCGTGCGGATGTAACAGCCAGTCCGCGAAATATATCGGATATAATTTCCGTCCTGCCTTAAACCCCCGTCACCTTCGGCTTTCTGGCCCGCTCCCCCGTCCGGCTGGCCAAGTCCCCCAGGTTCGTCCTGAGCTGCTCGAGCGCGAACCCCACCGCGAAGGTTCGCCCCACCACATCCGCCGCCAATCCGCGCGTCAGTCCTTCTTCGCGCACCGCGTTCAGCTCCGCGCCATAGTGCCGCAGCGCCTCGTCCACCGGCGCCAACGGCGGCGGCGCGCTGCGTGTCTCCAGCGCTTCCCCGATCGCGACGAAATACCTGCGCACCACATCCAGCGCCGCCGTCAGGTCCTCCGTCAGCCGCGCGTGATAAGCCTCCGGCAGTCTTGTGGCCATCGCGCGCCCCAGCATGATGATGTCCGCGCGCAAACGTCTTAAACCGCGCAGGATCGGCTCCGGATCCGGCGACCCCGATAGAAAGCTCGCGCGTTCCCTTTTCGCCTCGTCGACCGCCAGGATCAATTTATCGAGGTTCACCAGCGCCTGATCATGCAGCGCGTTGTATTCCTCCTCGGTCTCGCCCTGATGCAGGCGCGGCAGCAGGGTCAGGATCGCCGCCAGGCTCTCCAGCGTGCGCGCCGCCGTTTGATTGAGCATGCGGGACGCCCGCGCCGGCAACACGAACAGCGATGTCACGATCCCGATCGCGCCGCCGATGCAGATTTCGATCAGCCGATTCATGGCCGCTTCCAGGGGCGACATCTGCGTCAGCGGTGCAATCAAAATGATGATCACCCCCGTCACCGGCGCGAACCGGAACGTCGGACGCACGGCGGCGAGGAACGCGAGCGGCAACAGCGCCGTCCCCAACGCCGCCGCCTTGGTGACGGGGTCGGTCTCCGTCATCAGCGTACTCACCACCGCCGCGTAAACGCCGCCGCCGAGCGTGCCGATCAACCAATCCCCGGCCGCCTTCACCGAGCCCCCGACACTGGCCTGGCTGACAAGCACCGCCGTGAACACCGCCCAATAGGCCTGCGGCAACGCCAAAGTCTCCCCCACGGCGTACGCGATCACCGCCGCCACCGTGAGCCGCACGGCATGGCGTAGCTCTCCCCGGCGGCGTTCGCGGGCCTCTTGCAGCCAATTCAGAAAGGACGTTTTGGGCATGAGTAAGATTTATATAAGATCTTTTTTCGCGAACAGAACGGACGCACTTGCCCTGTCGGCCCACGCGCGAATTGATCTGACACGGCGCGCCGCGGCGCGGTCCACGGGACCGATCCGCGCGCTTTTTGCGCGCTCACAGCAGCCTCAAAAACAAAACGGGGCCAGGTTTTCCCGGCCCCGCTTCATCTTTCTCCGCTCTGACGCCCGCCTCAGCTCGTCGCCGCCGCGGCATTGGAGATCGGGCCCTTGGCCGGATCGGCGACCGCTTCCGGGAACTTCGCCTTGTCCGCATCCGGCAGCGCCTTCTTGGCGGCGTCCATATGCGCCGACTTCGGGCAGGATTGACCGACCTTGGTATTGCGCTCGTTCTCGAACTGGCTGCGCAGGAAGCCGTTCAGCACTTGGTCCGCATTGTCCGTATACCGGCCGTAGATGATCTCATGCCGCCCCAGCTTATGCGCCGCTGGCATCTCGCCCTTCTTCTCCGCTTCGGCCATATAGATGGCTTCCAGTTGAATCGGGTTGCACTGGGCCGCCAGGGCCGAGCCTTCCGCCGGCACCAGCGTCACGGTGATGGCTTCCGGATACTTATTGTCGGCGCCGCGGGCGCTATCGATCGCCCAGCCGATGCCGCCGCCGAGGATGATATTGCCCCAGGTCGACCCTTCGATGCCGGACGGCAATTGTCCGGTGGCCTCCTGGTAGCCGTCTTTGCGGCATTTAACCGTGATGTCGTGTTTGGTCTTTTCGACCACCACGCCGCCGGGCGTGCTCGCCACCGCGCCGATCACCTTGTCTTCACGCACCAGGTCGCAATGCGCCTTGTCCGGATTGGATGCGATTTGCAAAGTCTGCGTCGTGCCCGACGCAATCGAAGCGCAGCCCGACGTCAAAGCCGCCGCGGCCGTCAGAGCCGCCGCGATCAGTGCGCGGCGCAAGGTCAAAGTCATGATGGTACCCCCCCAAAAAAATCAACGACGGGGCTAGGCTAACGCTCCCGCGGCACAACTAAAAGAAGATTTCGCGTCAAAATCAAATGTAACAAAATCAACTTATGTTAAGTTGCGCCGCGGAAAGCCTTGGGTTTCCCTATTTCTGTTTCTGTTCGGCCGAAGACACAGCCGCCTTATACGCGACGGGCGCCACCCGTACCTTGGCCGCTTGCTCGTAGGCATAGCCCATCGCGAGAAGGTCCGCCTCGCTCCAGGCCGGTCCGATCAACGACAGGCCCACCGGCAGTCCATTCACCATGCCCATCGGCACGCTGAGGTTGGGATAGCCCGCCAGCGCCGCGATGCTCGAGCCCGAACCCGGCGCCTTGCCGTTGTCTTTGGGGATGCGGTTCGGCTGCGTCTCGCCGTTCGGCTTCATCACATCGGCCACATCGCGCGTCGGCAGCACCACCGCGCTCACGTTGAAGCTCGCGAACACCTTGTCGAAGCCGTCCTTTGCCGTGCGCTGGGTCACCAGCTCACGCATCTTGACGTATTCCGGATCGGCCCGGCCGGTGACACGGCTCGCGGCATATTCGATCAGCCCGCTGTCATAGGCGCTCTCGCGCGGATCGGCCTTGTTAAACGCGATCAGCTCTTCCACCGTGCGCACCTTCTGCGCTTCGGGCGCGTCCTTCATATAAGCCGCGAAGTCTTCGCGGAAATCGAAGGACATGATCGCCAGCTGCTCGAAGCGGTGATCCGGGAACTGTCCTTCCGGGATCTCCACCAGCTCCGCCCCTTGCGCCTTCAACACGTCCAGCGCGGTGTTGAACACCGGACTGGTCGCCTCGTTATAACCGCCGAAATCGCGCACCACGCCCAGGCGCTTTCCCTTGAGCGCGTCGGTCGACAGGGCCGCCACGTAGTCCGTCTTATGCGCGTCCGCCTGCGCCGTCGCCGGATCGGCCGCGTCCGTGCCCGCCATGACGTTCAACAGCATCGCCGCGTCCCGCACATTGCGCGTCATCGGCCCCGTGGTGTCCATGGTGGCGCTGATCGGCACGACGCCTGTACGCGACACCAGCGCGATGGTCGGCCGCAGGCCCACGATGCCGTTATAGGACGACGGCCCGATGATCGAACCCGTGGTATCGCTGCCGATATTCGCCGCCGCGAAACTCGCGGCCGTCGTCGCCCCGCCGCCGGACGACGAGCCGCCCGGGCTGCGGGTCAAGTCGAACGGATTGCGGCACTCGCCGCCCACCGTCGAGCTGTTCAGCACCGTCTCCGCCGGACGCCAGCCGGCAAATTGAGAAAGATTTGCTTTCCCGAGGATCACCGCGCCCGCGGCCCGCAAGCGCTGGGTCACTTCAGCATCGGGACGGATGTTGTGT
>JAIUPE010000103.1 GCA_020160875.1 Pseudomonadota bacterium | reverse complement strand
CCTGTGTCCTGAACGGCATCGATGGCGCGGGCTACTTCGCCGGTGAGATCGAAACGGCGGTCATGACGGCGGTGCCGGTCGAGAAAGCCTCGACACGCCTGTTTCTGTGCGGTGCGCCTGAATTCGTGAACGGCATGCGCCGGAAGGCGTTTCTGGCGGGTCTCTCTTCCAAGTACATCTTCGCCGATCCATTCCTACCGGCAAAGCCGGCCGCCGTGGCGGCCTGACAAATATTGTCGGCGGGTTGGTTTCGAGGCTAGTCTTTCCCCTATTCCAGGGGAGGGGCTCATGAAGAAGGTACTTGCGACCGTTCTTGCGGCCGCGTTTTCACTGACGGCGCTGGCGTCGCTCGCCGCCGATGCGCCGAAGCGGCCTTACCCCAAACACGAGCTCGATCCCACCTGGCCCAAGCAGTTCCCGGGCAACATGATCATGGGCGATCCCGCCGGTGTGGCGGTTGATCCCGCCAACGATCACGTCTGGGTGCTGTCCCGTCAGCGCAACGTGAACCCGGAATGGCTTGGCCTCACCAAGTCGCCGCCGACCTCCGTGTGCTGCACTTATATGCCCGCCGTTGCCGAGTTCGACGCGGATGGAAACTACATCCAGGGCTGGGGCGGGCCCTTCACGCCCACCGCCGACGCCGGCGCCTACGATTGGCCCGAGGGCGAACACGGCATCACGGTCGACTATAAAGGCAATGTCTGGATCTGCGGTTATGTGAACAACCGCGAAGCTAAGAAGGACGACAATCACTGCCTCAAGTTCTCGAAGGACGGCCGGTTCCTCTTGCAGATCGGCAAACCGAACATGAGCAAAGGCAGCCTGGATACCGAAAATCTCAATCACGCGACCAAAGTCGTCGTATGGCCCAAGACCAACGAGGCCTTCATCTCGGACGGTTATGTGAACCGCCGTGTGATCGTGGTCGACGCGGACTCAGGCAAGTTCAAGCGCATGTGGGGCGCCTATGGAAATAAACCGGACGACAGCGCGCCGCGCGAGCGCACCTTCGATGGCCCGCCGCCGCAGCAGTTCAACAACGTGCACGGCATCGAGATCGCCAATGACGGTCTTGTTTACGTCAATGACCGTCAGAACAACCGCATCCAGGTCTTCGACCTGCAAGGCAAGTTCCAGAAGGAGGTCTTCATCGACCGCGCGACGCGCTCCAGCTTCGGCACGTCCTTCAGTCTCGCCCTGTCCGCCGACAAGGACCAGCGCTTCCTCTATGTCGCCGATCTCGCCAACTTCCGCGTGACGGTGCTCGATCGCAAGAGCCTGGAGATCATCCCCGAAGCCGCCTTCGGCCATGCGGGGCCTTACCCGGGCCAGTTCCTGCGCCTGCATCTACTGGCGTCCGACACCAAGGGCAACATCTATACCTCCGAGGCGAACGGCGGGAAGATTCAGAAGTGGCTGTTCAAGGGGATCTCTCAATAACGTGCCCACCATAGCCCTGGTCACCGTCGTCGTGCGCGAGTACGACGAGGCAATTGCATTTTACCGCGACAAGATCGGGTTTCGCCTTGTGGAGGATACGCCGCACGGTGAAAAACGCTGGGTCGTGCTTGAATCGCCGGCGGGCGAGGGCGCGCGTCTCCTTTTGGCGCGCGCTGCCGATAAGGCGCAAGCCGCACGCGTCGGCGATCAAACCGGCGGTCGCGTATTCATGTTCCTCCATACCGATGACTTCGATCGCGATTATGAGCGCTACGCCGCGCGGGGCGTGCGTTTTGTACGCTCGCCCCGCCGTGAGGCTTATGGCGTTGTGGCCGTGTTCGAGGACCTCTACGGAAATTTGTGGGATCTGATCGGCCCCTCTCAGAAGGTGTAGGGCATGGCCTCGCGTCAGGATACCGTCGATTACCTTTTGGACCAGATCGCCCGGGCGGGCCGGATGACCGCCAGGAAGATGTTCGGCGAATACGCCATTTACTGCGGCGGTAAGGTGGTCGCGTTCGTGTGCGATGATCAGCTTTTCGTGAAACCCACGGTGGCCGGCCGTGGGCTTCTCGATACACCGCGCGAGGGCCATCCTTATCCAGGCGCCAAGCCTCATCTTCTGATTGACGGCGACCTATGGGAGGACGCCGACTGGATGGCCGATCTCATCCGCGCCACCGCGAACGAGCTGCCGGCGCCGAAATCTCCAAAGCCCAAACGCCCAAAGGCAAATCTCAAGATCAAAAAGCCGGCGGCGAAAAAGTCGAAATCGGACAAGAAACCAAAGCGCAAGTAGCCGGCGTTCAGCGATTTCACCTCGCACGCGGGCCGCGGGAAGATTACCCTGGGCATGAGAACAAGGCGGCGCGCGAACCAATCTCGGTCAAGCTGTCGTGATCGGCGGAATCGCCACTTGAGTAAGTATGTCCCGTGCGTTCGAACATGAAGAAGCGACCGTGGCGTCGGTCCACAAGGCTTTCGCCGACGGCGCCCTGACGTGCGTAAAGTTGACGCAGGCATACCTCGGCCGTATCGCGGCTTTGGATCGGCAGGGACCCAAGCTCAACGCCGTCATCGCGGTGAATCCAAAGGCGCTCGAAACCGCGGAGGCCTTGGATAGGATGTGGCGCGAGAACCGTGCCGCATGCGGCCCGCTTCACGGCATCCCGATCCTGCTCAAGGACAATTTCGACACCGCCGACATGCCGACGACCGGTTCGGCGCTTGCGCTCAAGGACTCACGGCCCAAGAAGGATGCGTTCACCGTGGCGCGGCTGAGGGCCGCGGGGGCGCTCGTTTTGGCTAAAACGACGCTCACCGAACTCGCCATGGGCGGAACGACAACCGGGTCCTTGCATGGCCAAACGCTCAATCCCTACGACGTGACCCGCACGCCGGGCGGTTCCAGCGGTGGTACGGGCGCCGGGATCGCCGCGAACTACGCGGTGTTCGGCACCGGCAGCGATACATATCAGTCCATCCGCTCCCCATCTTCGGCGTGCGCGCTCGTAGGCCTGCGCGGAACTCGCGGCCTCGTGAGCCGCTCGGGACTCATTCCATTTTCGTTCACCCAGGACGAAGCTGGCCCCATTGCGCGTAGCGCCGCCGATCTTGCCCGCGCGCTCGATGTTATGGCCGGGTTCGATCCCTCCGATCCCGTCACGGACGGCGCCGTGGGCCATATGCCCAAGAGCTACACGGCCTTTCTCGATCCCGGTGCTCTTAAGGGCAAACGCCTCGGTGTCTTGCGTCAAGTCTTCGGGAATGACGTTGTGCACGCCGAGGTGAATCGCGTTATGACGCGAGTGCTTGATAAACTCCTGGAGCTCGGCGCGATTGTTTTCGATGTCGAGATCCTCGATCTCGAGGGTTTGACCACGGATGTCGGTCTCGCGGACTACGAGCTGAAGGCGGGGCTCGATAAATATCTTGCGCATATCGGCGGGTCGACGAAGTCATTCGACGACTACGTGGCGCACGGCGCCTATCCCTCGGTTGTCGCCGCGCAGGTGGAAGCCGCGCGGCGCCGCGGCATGCGCGATCCGGACTACGCCGCCATCTTCATCAAGCGCGGCAATCTACGCAAAGCGCTTCATGCGGCCATGTCGGAACATCGGCTGGATGCGTTCGTCTATCCCCACCAGAAGCGCCTGGTGGCGAAGGTCGGCGACGAGCAGTTGGAACGGAATGGCGTTCTTGCCAACGCCAGCGGCATGCCCGTCATCACGATTCCCGGCGGCTTTTCGAGCGCGACGGATGATGCGCCGCTCGGGATTCCGGTCGGTGTGGAATTTCTCGGCCGCGAATGGAGCGAAGGCATGCTGATCGGGATCGCCCATGCTTTCGAACGGGCCACGAAGCACCGTCGGCCGCCAAAGTTTCCATCGTAGCGCGCGGGACCGGCGACCGCGCGTTTCCGGCTTGGCGGGCGGCGCGTGTTGCGCCGCCCGCTTTTCGTGGATTCAGAGGCCGGGGCTAAAGCAGTTCACCGATTTGAATGGCGTTCAGTGCCGCGCCCTTGCGCAGGTTGTCGCCAACGACGAACAACGCGAGGCCATGCTTCACGGTCGGGTCCTTGCGCACGCGGCCCACGAACACGGGATCCGCGCCAGTGGCTTCCAGCGGGTTCGGGACCTCGGTCACGACGACGCCCGGCGCCTTTTCGAGAAGGGCGAGGGCTTGTTCCACGGAAATCGGACGCTCGAATTCCAGGTTCATGGACAGGGAATGTCCCGTGTACACCGGTACGCGAACGCAGGTGCCGGACACCTGCAGGCCGGGGATTTCCAGGATCCTGCGGCTTTCATCGCGCAGCTTCAGCTCTTCTTCGGTATAGCCGTCCTCCACGTACACGTAATTCAGCGGCGAGACGTTGAACGCGATACCCTGCGGCCACTTCTTCTTGTGTGGCCCAAGATCAACCGCGTCGCCCTTGCGCGACAGGGCCGCCGACTGCGGACCGGCGGCCAGGATTTGTGCTTCCAGTTCCTGAATTCCGGCCAGTCCGCCGCCTGACACCGCCTGATAGGTGCTGGCGATGATGCGTGTCAGACCTGCGGCTTCATGCAGCGGCTTCAAGACCGGCATCGCCGCCATGGTCGTGCAATTCGGGTTCGCGATGATGCCCTTCGGAAGGTTCTTGAGGGCGTGCGGGTTCACTTCCGAGACGATGAGAGGAACGTCCGGGTCCTTGCGCCAGGCCGAGGAGTTATCGATCACGATGGCGCCCGCGGCGGCCACTTTCGGCGCCAGCGCCTTCGACGTAGATCCACCAGCCGAGAAGAACACGATGTCCAGACCCTTGAAGTCCGCGGTTGCGGCGTCTTCCACGGCGATCTCGCGGTCCTTCCAACGCAGCTTCTTGCCCACCGAACGTTCGGACGCGAACAGGCGCAGCGTGTTGATCGGGAAGTTGCGTTCGGCGAGGATCGACAGCATGAACTCTCCCACGAGGCCGGTCGCGCCAACGACGCCTACATTTTTGGGGTTGGCGTTCGTGGGGGATTTAGAGGCGGACATCTTTCTTCTCCTGTTTGGACCAGTTCGGGCTGGGCGTTAGAAACAACAAAGGCCCCGTCCGATCCGGCGGGGCCTTTGTTGAGTGTGTGCTTTATCTTGCTTTGCTTACGCGCACGCCCTCGACGCCCCACCGGAGGTGGTCGTTTTCGTCGTCGGGGTCGTTTTCGGCGTCATACGCATGGCGCGGAACATAGCGATATTCGCCCGGAAGTAAAGGCCGGGCATCCGGTGCGCCGCAAAGCCGTGAGATATAGGCAGGATTTGCGGGTCCCGTTGCGATAGGTCAGGGGGGTGCGCGGCCGGATTCCAGCCGGTCGCCCGGTTCAAGGTCATGCCGCCCGCGCCCTTCGAGAATGCGCTAGGGGCCGGACGTCGTCACCGTCTGACGGAGGCAAGGGATGCAGTCGCGGCGGCCGATGTCGTGAGAATCTTACCCTTCGCGCGCGGACACGCACAGACGATCGAAAAAGCCGGCCTCTAGAGCGCGTTCCGGCGAAGTGGAAGCCGGTTCGCCCTAGCCGCGCACCGCGAACGTCGCCATGCGTGAGATGGCTTCCTTCAGGCAGTCCGATTCCGCCGACTTGCAGGTGAGGTAGGCGCGAAGATGACCCTTCACGAGGTCGACCACCGAGGTCTCCCACACCGGCTCGACGTAGCCGGGCTCCTTGATATGCCAATGCCGGCACATATATGGGCGTTTTCCTGTCTGCTTGGCGTAGGCCCTCGCCTGCGGCAGGGCTTCGGCGATGGCGTCGGACAGCAGTTTTTTACCCTCGGAGACAAAGAAGGTGATCGGCGGACCATCGACACAGATCGCGATGCCGTAGCCCGAAGCCTCCGACATGGCCAGCTTCTGCCATCCGGTCGACGGAAAGGCGTTCGCTGCGGCGTCTTCGGCGGCCTTCTCGGCATTCGGCCCGGTGACGACCAGGATTTCTCCGGTCACGTCGTTGCCCATCACCGCGAGGCGCAGGTCCGGCGCTTTCTCCGGCGCCAGGGGAACAGTCTGGGGCGGCGGCTGTGGAATGACGGCTTGGATCGCGGCGCCGGCCGTCTTTTGCTCCGGCGCAGCCTGCATCCCGGGACGTGACCAGGGCGCCGTGGTGAATCGTGTCGCGCCGTTGCACTCGGGGCAGTAGCTCTGCAGATCCTGACGCGCGACCGCGATCTCTCCCGTGGTCGGCCGCATGGTGCAGTAACCGCGCGCCGACGCGCTCACCAGACCTTCGCCGCGAAGATACGCGGCGTAGGCCGCGCCATACGTGGCGCGCTCGCTCACGGGCCCCACCGGCAGCGTCTGCGTCATGTACACGGTGCTGGTCGCCGCATTGGGCACATAGCAATAGAAGTACTGCGGCGCTTGCGCCTGAGCGATCGCGGCCATGCCGGCCACGGTCACAAGCGCAGCGGCGAGGGATAGGAGGATACGCATGTCCGTCCCCAATCACATCGAGTTCAGGACCCGCACCGCGCCTTCGTGGGCGTTATAGGTGCGGTTGGCGTCGGCTTCGCTGTAACCCTGTTCGATCGCTCTCAGGTACATCGTGTAGTATTCGAACGCGAGCCCGCAGTGGGTATAGAGCTGCTTGTTGGCGCCGCCTTCAAACGCGTGGGTGCGATAGTTGCCGACGGTGAAGCCTGGGCACTGCGGCCCCTCGGCGAGGTTTGGCCGCGTTGGATAGCTGCCGCGTACACCCGTCGGACCGCCGCCTAAGCCGCCGACACCACCGCCGCCGAGACCGGTGTAGGGGTTCACGCCGCCCGGGATCGCGCCAAGCGGATTTCCGCCGCCAAGCCCAAGGCCGGCAGCCACCGGATTGCCTCCGGATTGCGCGGCCGCGACCCCGTTCAGGATCGGCGCGAGTTCGGGCGCGGCTTGCGAGACGGCCGCGATATAGGCTTGAGGACTCGACATCGCGCCCTGAATGGTGTTCGCGAAGTTCAGCACGTCGAACAGGCTTGGACCGGAATCTTCCTCCGCCTGCCGGGCGGCGGCTTCGGCCCGCTCTTGCGCGAGGCGCGCTTGTTTGGCCTGTGTGCGGTCGGCGAAGATCTTCAGCATGTTGTCGTCCACCGGGCGATAGCTGATCTTCGTCTGCTGCTTGTTGGCGGCGGTGAACAGCGACGTCCACTCGTTACCCGCCCCCGACAGCATCCAGGTCGAGCCGTCGGGCTGCGCCTCGATACTCTCGCCGTTCGGGCCACGCTTGAAGGTGGTTTGAACCTTCGCGCCGTTGGTATGGGTGACTTCGGTTGCGATGGTGCGCGTTGCCGGGTTGTAGACCATGCGTCGCAAGGGGTTCGGCGTTGTGCCGATCTCGTCGGCCCCCCAGAACTTCGCCAGCAGCACTTCGCCCGGCGCTTCCCACTGGAAGGTGGCGACATACTCGTATTGGCCCTGAACGAAATAGAAGAAGCGGCCCGCGAGCTGCCCCAGCGCCGCCCAATCGTCAGCCCGCTGCTGCTGCGCCTGAGCGATGTGGGCCGGTCCGTCGAGCATCATGGTGGTGACCTGGTCGTCCGTGACGGGCTGTCCCGCCGCCAGGCGCTGCGAACGTCCGAAGACGCCGATATGCATCTGTTCGGCGTTGTCGCCGCGCATGAGGCGGCGTTCGGTGACGTTCAGGAATTCGCCGTTCGGCGAGCGGCCGCGCACACCGACGGTATCGCCCGCCTGCTGATACAGCAGGCCGTCGATGCCGAGATAAACGACACCGCTATTCGTGGGCGAGGCCCAGGTAAGCTGTCCGTTATTATCAAGCGCATACGTGAAGTCGGCGACATTACCGCTTTCGATCTGGTAGCGGAGCCGTCCACGTTTGCCCGGCTCATCAATGATGTAGTTCACCGCCGCTTTGACGGCGAGGCCTTGGTCGACGGTGTCGATGATGTAGGGTTTTCCTGCCAGGCCCTCGAGCACCGCCAAGGCCGCCGCGCCTTCCGGCCCGCGATTGCCGTTGCGGGTTGTGATCGTGTAGGTGCCCGCGCTTGCGTCGGTCGAAGCGACCGACAGGGTGACGATCTCCGGCTCTACCGCAACATGGCGGAAGCGCACCACCGATTGACCGGACTGATTTATGTTCTCGTAGCAGCGCTGAGGATCGACATTGAATACGTCGTCCTCCTCGAAGCAGAGTTTCGGCATCAGCGGCGCGCCGTTCGCGCTGACCTGCGCTTCCAGGATTTGCCCCGCGCGCAGTTTGAATGGTGGAAGCTGGGTGCTGCGTCCGTTCAAGGTTGTGACGGTTTGGCCGAACGGGTCCCCGCCGGTGTTCTGAACCGCGGCTTGTGTGCCGGCCGGTGCGGCGGCCACGCCTGCGATCGCCGCGCCCAGGGCGCCGTAATTCTCGACATTCTGTTTTTGCCCGCCAGATGTTTGTCCCGCGGTCGACTGGCCTGCGGAAGCGGTCAACACTTGTGCGGCGGCGTAGGCCGGTTCTTTGGGAATCGTAAGCTTTGAGACCTTCTTCTCGCCGTTGCGGGTGTAATTGACCGTGAGCCAATCGCCGCGATACTGCACGATCAGCGAATGCAGGCCGCGCACGCCAAGAAATTTGCGATCGTTCATCGCGCCGAAGCCCAGGATATGGTCGCCTTGCTGTAAGCCGGCCGCCTCTGCGGGGCTGCCTGCTTGAACCGCCGTGACCTCGGCTTCGCCTTGCTGGACCGTGTCGCGGACCTCCATGCCCACGAATGCCGTCGTGGCGACGGGGCCCGTCATCTTCACCGGAATAACCATGTCTTGGCCGTCGCGCCGGATGGAGAATTGCGCGATCGTGCCAGGCGGCGTGCTGTAAGCAAGTGAATCGGCAACCATCTGCCCGGCGATGGAGCCATACTCCACATCCGCGTATCTTACTTCTCGGATTGAATCGCCGACTTTCAAACCGGCAAGGTCCGCATCGCCGCCCGGCACGATCGCGGTGATGCGCCCGACCGCCGTAAGCGCGAGCGCGAAAACGTCTTCCTTCACCGTAATGCCGAGGCCGATGGGCGCGCCGGCCGGCGTTTGAGACATGGCCTGCGCCGTTTGCGGCTGTACGTTCGGAACCGCGACCTTCGCCGTTAGGAATTGTTTGTTGCGCGTATAGATCAGGTCGCGCGTTTGTCCGGCGCTCTTCGTCGCAAAAGCGTCAAGCGCCTCTTGGCTGATAAGGGAGTCCGCGTTCGCGGTGCCGGTCTGACCACTAAAAAGGATGTCGCCAACCTGAAGGCCCGCCGCCGCTGCGGCGCTTCCTGGTTTGAGCGTGATGATCTCAACGCTATTGCCGTCAGCACCGGCTTTCACCGTCAGACCCAGCAGTCGCGCGCTCGCCGTCTCAACTTCGGCGGCAGCCTGCGACGGCGCACCCGGTGTCGCCGCGGCTTGGCCGCCCAATCGCACGTTCGCGGTCAAGATTTCCTGGCCGCGCAGATACGTCAGAGCTTGAGACGAATCTGGTTGTTGTGCCGCCGTCCAGCGCTCGAGGGCGTCTTGCGTGGCAAAGGACGTACGTTCGCCGTCGGCGGAGGCGGCGTAAAGCAGGACGTCTCCGGCCTTAAGGCCTGCCCGCTCCGCCATGCTTCCCGGCGCGACGCTCACGATCTGGGCGCGCTCGGTACCGCCGGCGACGGGTTTGACCGTGAGACCGAGCGCTGCATTTTGTTGCTGTGCGTGGGCGCTATGCGCGGTGAGCGTGAAACTTGAAAACACGAACGCAGCGGCAATCGCCGCCGGACCAACCCGACGCATGTTTATCCCCCAAAATTCTCGCCCCGGGGGCAGAATAGAGAGAGCGTTCGCAACCGGAAAGGGAATTTCAGGGTGTGGCGGCATTGAACTTATCCCAGGTTAACTTCAGGCGGAGATTTGCTTTCGGTATATGGGGTTGAGTTTTACGCGGGCTATGTTGGGGCTCTTACAGAGAAAGGGGTTCTTTATGCACGATCAAAAAACCGTTGCCGCCGGGGAGGACGAATCTCCCTCACGCCGTCAGTTGATCTCCACGCTCGCGGTTGGGGCCGCCGCGGCGGCCGTCGCGGCGCCTTCGCCCTCGCAGGGCGCGCAGGCGGGGACAATCCAACGGATCCCTGACCCACCAGGCCTTCAGCGGCCTCAGGCGAACGGCAAGGACACCTATGCGCATGTCGTCGTCACGACACGTCGACGGACCATTTATATCGCCGGTCAGCTTGCGCGGGATGCGCAGGGTAATGTCGTCGGCAAGGGCGATATGCGCGCGCAGGTCCGTCAGGTATGCGAGAACATCAAGGCGGCGCTCGCCGCCGTCGGTGCGACTTTCGCCGACGTCGTCCAGATGCAGACCTTCGTCACAAGCTGGGCGGAATATCGCAAAGCCTCGGATGTGCGTTTGGAGTATTTCGGCGCCGCCGTGCCCGCCAGCACGGCCCTTCAGGTCAGCGAACTCGCGTCGCCGGACTTCATGGTCGAGATCAACGTCATCGCCGCTTTGGACTAACAGGACCATACCCTGGCCGTATCGACGGCCGGGGCTTCCTGCGTGGGGCAGGCGACGTCCCAACCATCTGATCCGCGCCAATTGTAACAACGCTTGCGCCTTTGCTTTCGCGCGGGGCGCCGACATACTTGGTGCCTCGCACAATTGGGGGCATCCATATGCGTACTTCCATTCTTGCCATCGCCGCCTGCCTCGGCGTTGTGAGTGCCGCGCACGCTCAGGTCGTCAAGTCGGAGCTGCATGACTTCAAGGTCGTCGCTGTCGCTGATGGCTTGAAGGACCCATGGTCCGTAGCCTTCCTGCCGAGCGGCGATATGTTGGTCACCGAGAAGACCGGCAACTTGCGCATTGTACGGGCTGGCAAGCTCGATCCGGCGCCGATTCCCGGAACACCCAAAGTACGCTACGCGGGGCAGGGGGGCTTGCTCGAGGTCTTGCCGCATCCCGATTTCGCGAAAAACCAACTGATCTACCTCAGCTTCTCGAAGCCCAACGCGGACGGCAGCCAGGGAACGACCGCGGTTGTGCGTGGCAAGTTCGACGGTAAGTCTCTCTCGGATGTGAAAGAAATTTTCGAAGCCAAGGCTTGGAGTGCGGCGGGACCGCACTACGCGGGCAAGATGCTGTTCGACGGCAAAGGCCACCTTTTTCTGACGGTCGGAGACCGCGGGCACGATCCCTTCGCGGGCGCGGCGCATCCCGCGCAGAGTCTGATGTCGCATCAAGGCAAAGTCATCCGCCTGAACGAGGATGGCTCGGTGCCGAAAGACAATCCCTTCGTCGGGCGTAAGGACGCGCTGCCGGAAATTTGGAGCTATGGCCATCGCAATCCGCAAGGGCTCGTGATGAACATGGAGTCCGGCGAATTGTTCGAGACGGAACATGGTCCACAAGGCGGCGACGAGCTCAATCTTATCCAGCCCGGTAAGAACTACGGCTGGCCGGTGATCGGTTACGGTGTCCAGTACGGCGGTAAACCGATCCACGAAGCGCGCGAGAAGGCCGGGATGGAGCAGCCGCTGCAATATTGGGTGCCGGCCATCGGTGCTTCGGGCCTGATGATCTACACCGGCGATAAATTCCCCAAATGGAAAGGGCATGTGTTCCTGGGCGCGCTCGCCGCGAAACATGTCGCGCGCCTCACGCTCGAACGCCAGGGCGAACGCTATCAGGTCGGCGGCCTGGAGCGGCCGGCATTGCTGCCCGGCTACGCGCGTATTCGCGAGGTGCGCCAAGGTCCGGATGGATTTATCTACCTTGCCATCGATGACCGCGCGGGTGGCGGTCTGACGTCGGTCGTGCGGCTGGAGCCGGCGTAGCCGGCGCCATTTCGCATTCATATGCGACTCGCGCGAGGCATAAATCCGAATTCATTTGGGATTTAAATTTGCTGCGTCCGCGAATTTAAATCCCAAAATATGGTCCGGAAGGCGCATGCTTGATCTGCGCGCATTTTACTTTGGCGCGCGGGCTGTTTGACATTGTGAATCGCTGACAAATACGCGCGATGCGGCCCGTCGTGGTTTCACGGGTCGGTCGTGGCCGCGCTTAAACGCATGGCTCACGGACGTGTTATGCAAAACGCGCGAAGTGTCGCAAGTGTCGCAAAGTGTCGCAAACGAATGGTTTTTCTCTAACCGGCTGTGTTTCTTGCGAAATCCGGAGCGTGTCGCTGTCGCAAGTGTCGCAACAAAAAAATGCCGCGGCCTTACGCCCGCTTCTTCGCTGCCGGCTTCGGCGTCGCGTCCAGCGCCTGCTTCAGGAACTGCCCGGTGTAGCTTTCTTTCACCTTCACCACATCCTCGGGTGTCCCCGTGGCGACGATCCGGCCACCGCCGGAACCGCCCTCGGGCCCGAGATCGATGATCCAATCGGCCGTCTTGATGACCTCGAGATTGTGCTCGATCACCACCACGCTGTTGCCCTGGTCGACCAATGTGTGAACGACTTCAAGCAGCTTACGCACGTCTTCGAAGTGCAAGCCCGTCGTCGGTTCGTCGAGGATATAGAGCGTGCGTCCCGTGGCGCGCTTCGACAGCTCCTTCGCCAGTTTCACGCGTTGCGCCTCACCGCCGGAGAGCGTGGTGGCTTGCTGGCCCAGGTGGATGTAGCCAAGGCCCACCTTCTTCAAGAGCTCCATTTTCTCGCGGATCACCGGCACGGCTTTGAAGAAGTCGACGGCTTCTTCGATGGTCATGTCGAGCACGTCTGCGATGCTCTTGCCCTTGAAATGGACCTCGAGCGTTTCGCGGTTATAGCGCTTGCCCTTGCAGACGTCGCAAGTGACATAAACATCGGGCAGGAAGTGCATCTCGATCTTGATGACACCGTCGCCTTGGCACGCCT
>JAIUPE010000102.1 GCA_020160875.1 Pseudomonadota bacterium | reverse complement strand
TCTGGGTCACGACAGCCGATTCCGCCGGCTGTTCGATGGTCGCCTGCCACTTGTTGGCGGCGGTTTTGGCGAAGTTGTAGCTGATATTGTGCGGATTGCCCAAGCTGTCGAAGATCAACGCGTTGACGCGTTCCTGCGCATTGATCAGCGCGCCCGCCGGCAGGTTCGCGCCCACCGACAAGGTGGTCGTCGGCGAGGCCGTGCCGCCGATGGTCTGCAAGTTCATCGGACGCAAGTTGCTCGGATCGATGATGTTGTCGTTGATGATGACCTTGTCGCCGTTCTCGCGGATGTAGGCCTTCATGAACGTGTTGCTGCCGACGGTGACGGTCTTGGCCGAAGCGGTGCCGTCGTAGAAGCTGAGAGGCCAGCCCTGGAGATAACCGCCGCCGACGTTCTGCAGGAACCCTTCATTGTCCACCTTGAAGGACCCGGCGCGGGTGTAGGTGAAGAGATCGTTGGCGCCTGCATTGGCCGAGGCGCTGGTGACGAAGAAGCCGGCGCCCGAGATGCCGACGTCGGTCGAAGATGTGGTCGCCTGCAGGAGGCCCTGAATGTCAACGTTCTGACGCGGGCTCGATTGCACGCCACCCGGCGAGTACTGGGTCAAGGAGACTTGCGCCGTGACGAGCGTCTTGAAGTTGACGTTCGTGCCCTTGTAACCAATCGTGTTGACGTTGGTCACGTTGTCAGCGATGGCGCCCATGGCGGAGGACTGCGACTGCAATCCCGACACGCCCGAAAACAATGCACCGAACAGCGACATCTTTCGTCTCCTTAGTTGACCGTTTCTTGGCCGTCGCTAATGAGTTTCCCTCAGTTCGCGAACTTGACCCGGCCGGGTTAATTTCTTCCTAAGCGCACACTGAAATGCGCCGATAAAACACCTAGTTTGCACTCGCTTGCGGCGCCGTGACGGAGAGGACCTTCTCCATCGGGATGCCGACTTTTCCGGTCAGAAGGATCGTCTGGCCGTTGATCTGCGTGACGCCCGTCACGCGCCCGAAGGCGGTGATGTAATTTTCCACGGGCTTGTCGTCCGCGCCCTGCGCCGTCACCGACAGCGTATACGGACCGTCCTTAAGCTGGTTGCCATTCGAGTCCTTGCCGTCCCACTCGAACGAGTGAACGCCCTGCGCGCGGCCCTCGGCCGAGTCGATCGGACGCGAGTAAACGATATCGCCGGCTTCGTTGCGCACGACGACGGTGACCTGCTTGGCTTCGGCGTTGAGGCCGTAAGCGGCCGTCAGCTTGCCGTCCTGCATGGCGACCTGCGTGCTTTGACCTTCGATCGTCGTGCCGATGTAGTTCACGGCGTTCGAGACGATGCTTTGGTTCGTCAGGCCGATCAGGCTCGTCAGATTGTCGTTCATGCCGATCTGCTGTTCGACCTGCGCGAATTCGACGAGCTGGTTGGTGAACTCGGAAGAGTCCATCGGCGACAACGGATCCTGGTTCTTCAGCTGCGAGGTGAGCAGCGTGAGGAACGAGTTCAGGTCCTTCGCAAGCTTGTTCTTCGAGGTCGCAACGTTATCGGCTGCTTGCTTCGGAGAGGTGATGCCGTCGACTGCCATGGCCGGTATCCGGTTCTTTCTACTTTAAGCGAACGTGTCCACGCCGCCGCGCGCCGAAGCCGCCGCCGCGTAGTCGAAAATCTGTTCGGCATTGTCGTTCGCCGTTTCGGCGTGTGCGTTGCCGCTGTTTTGGTTGCCGCCATGGCCGCGTTGGCCGTCGGCGGCGCCTGCATCGGTGTCGCTGCGCAGGTTGAAGCTGAGGTTGTTCGCGTCGGTGCGCAGACCCGCGTCGTTCAAAGTCCGTTCAAGCGCGCGGCTGTCCGTCTGCAGGAGGTTCAGCGTGTCCTTGTTGTCGGCGGTCACGGTGACGCGCACCTTGTGGTCTTCGCTCATCTCGAGCTTGATCTCGATACGGCCGAGCTCTACCGGTTTCAAGTTGATGGTGACGCGGTCAAGGCCCGCCTTGGCGGCCTTGGTGATGTTCACCTTGATCTGGTCGATGACCTGCTGCGCGGTGGCGGCCGGACGGTCGGTGGGGTTCGCGGACGCCGCTTGTTGTGTCGCCTGCGCCGAGGACTGCCCGCTTTGGGTGAAGGCGCTAAATCCCATGTTGGCATTCGACGCGCCGTTCGACGAGGCGCTGGCCTGCACGGCCATCGGCGCGACATCGGCGCGCGCGGGAGCATTCGTCTGAGCGTTGGAGTTCGACGGTCCGACCGGCTGCGCGACTTGCGCCACCACGGCGGCTTGAGCCGCGCCGTCGTTACGCACGGCCGGCGCGGTCTGCGTCAAGGCATTGGATTGGTCGGTTTGGCCGAATTGGCCGTTGGCCAGCGAAATCGCGTCGGCGGCGCTGTAGCCGGAATAGATATTGTAGATGGACACGTCCGGCATGGGCTGTTTCGCGGTGTGCGCGGCGTTGACCTGCACCTGAACCTGGACGCGGTTTTCGTTGCCCAGCAGGCGGGCGAGATTGCTCGCCTGATCTTGCGCGGCGGCCGAGCGCACGGTGTCGGCGCGGTTTGCGGTGTCCGTCGCGGCGGCCTTTACGGTGGCGGCCTTGGTTTCATCCTGAACCGGTTGCGTGTCTTGCGCCGGGGCATAGGTGTCGATGGTCTGTTGGGCGCGCGCGGTGTCTTTCACCAGCGTGTCGGGCGTCACGGCTTTTTCGGCGGCCTTTACGTCGGTTTGCTGGGCAGCCTTCGGATCGATGACGGTCTGAGCGGTCTGCGTTTCAGTGTCGGCGGCCACGACTTCGGTCACGGTGGCGCCGGCTTCGTCGACGCTCGCTGCGGCGGTGGCAACGGTCGCAACGGGGACCGTTTGGGCGATCGCGGTGACATCGATGGCTCCGGCGGCGGCGGCCTGCGCGGTGCCGGCCTGCGCTTCGGCGCCGGTCTGGGCGCCGGTGCCCTTATCGTCGGTGGCGGCGGTTTCTTCCGTCTGTTCATCGCCGTCGTCGGCGTCGTCCTTCGCCGGCTTGGCCTTCGCGTCCTTATCTTCGGAGCGTTCGGGGCGCGGTTTGGTTTCGCGCGGTTCCGGCGCGCGTACGGATTCAGCGGACGCATCCTTGTCGAGCACGGAGGGATCCATCGCACCGAGGCCGAGCGTGCCCTTGAACTGCGAGCCCACGAGATCCAGAAGCGCGGCAAAGCCGTTCGTCGGCGCCTTATCCTCGTCCATCGAGGTCTGTGCTGCCGGGCCCGTCTTCTTACCGCCGTAGATGCTCTGAATTTCCATCGCGCGCTCCATTCGAGTCCTGGGGACGGAGCCGGACATGTTTCGGGTGTCCACGCACACGTTCCCGGGCCAAACAGTGCAAAGGCCGGGCTAACTCTCGGAAATTCTCTAAGTTATTGATGTAACAGGGGGTTGTTTGACCCCGCGGCTTCTGGGGCAGGTCCGGACCGCCCCGCGGGGCAAAAGATTCCGGGCCGAGGGCGGCAGCTTTTGCCGCGTTGCCCTAGGCGATCAGGCTGAGGCTGGCCTGGGTGAAGGGGCTGTCGATGAAGCCCGCGAAAGCGTTCAGATAGTTCTGCTGCTGCGACGACAGGTTCTGCAGGTTGGTCAGCATCGCCTGGTATTGCTGGGCGGCTTTCACCTGGACTTCCTGCATCTGCGACATCTGCTCGAACTGGGCTTCGCCGGATTGTTTCGTCAGTTCGTCGAGGGCGTTGTCCACCCGGCGCTGATCCGTCTTGGTCTGCACCGCCGAGCGCTCAAGATCGGCGCTCACGCTCGTCATGTTGATTTCCGCGGTCGAAATGTCCTTGAGGGCGCGGGTACGGTCGGCCTGGGTCGCGAAGTTGTTGTAGAACCACGACTGCATGATGCCGTTGCCGGTGCGCTTCAAGGTGCCGGTCACCGTAATCGGCGCCTCGTGCGGCACAACGGAAATCTTGACGGTGATGGCGTTGGTCTGGGCGTTGAAGCTGACCAACTCCATGCCGTTGCGGGTCGAGGTCGCCTTGCGGATCTCGATGCCTTCGCCCGTGGTGTACTTCTGCGCGGTGCCGCCCTGGCCCGAATAGGCTTCGATCAGGTCCGAGCCCAGATCGGGCACCCATACGGTGCCGTCGTTGCCTTCGATCCTGAAGTCGCTGCCGGCATAAGTGCCGCGTAGCTGCGTCGTGCCGATACCGAGATCATTGCGGTATTCGATGGTGTTCGGCGTGCCGTCGGTGCGGTTGATGTTGCCGATCAGGTTGAAGCCGACGCCGCCCGCGTCCGCTTCGTTGTTGATCTGTGTGACCTGCGAATCATACAGGTCCTTATAGAATTTGAGGTCCTCGGTCGTGCCGCCGACGCTGCCGCGCATCAAAAGAAGGGTCTGGTTGATCTTCTCGATGCTTTCTTTGCCGTTATCGACCGCGATCTCGGCGTTGTTCACTTGGGCTTTGACAGCAATCCAGCGCTCGTTTTGAACCTCGATCGCGTCGCGTTTCTGGTTCGCGGCGTCCTGGATCGCCTGCTGCTGCTCGGTCAGGCGTTGATTGGCATTGGCCTTGATCTGATTGATGAGCGAGTTGGTGGTCGAGCCGATATTGCCGAGGAGGGCGCTGGTTCCATCCGAATTGAACGCGCCGAGCACGGACGCGCCCGCGGAGCCGGCGGTTCCGAGCAAGCCGGAGCCGGTCACACTAATGGGAAGGCTGGAAAGTAGGCCGACCATTTAACTCCTCGGGTTCGTCCCTTACGCCAGGATTCTTCGGTCCTGGGGGTGTCCTCGCGGCAAAGCTCACCTGCCGTAGTGCTACCACGGCGGAGGCAGTTTTCCAAATTTGGACCTTTTAGGAGGAAGCTTGAAGAAGGGTTAACGCGGCGCGCACGCGCCACATCACCTCGTCCCAATTTCCCGATTCCTCCTGGCGGAACAAGCGCATGGACGGGTACCACGGGGTCTCATCCCGCCCCAGCATCCAGCGGTAGTCGGGCATTTTGGGAATGAGCACCCAAACCGGGATGCCGAGGGCTCCCGCCAGGTGAATCGCGGCGGTATCCACCCCCACCACGAGGTCGAGCTGGGCGATCACGGCGGCGGTATCGGCGAAGTCCGTGACCTTGCCATCGCAGGCGAGGATCAGTCTTTCCTGCGGCAGACCCGCCGCCTCGCTCGCCTTGGGGCCGATTTGAAGGCTGACGAAGTCCGCCGCCGTCTCTTCCATCAGCGGCGCGAACAACGCAGCCGGTATCGTGCGCCGCTTGTCGATCTTGTTGTCCGGGGAGCCGGCCCAGACCAGCCCGATGCGCCGGCGTTCGGTCTTGGGCAGCGTGAGGCCGGCCGGTGCACTGAGATAAGGAACGCGGTGCGGCGCCGTTTCAGGCGTCGTCCCGAAGATGTGCGGAAGACTCATCAGCGGCGCATGAGCGTCGAAAGCCGGCAGGGTATCGCCGGCTGCGATCACCTGGTCGATCGCGGGGATCGTCTTGAACAGGCGTACCAGCGCCTTCGGGCCTTCCACGACGAGACGGCCGCAACGCGCCTTGGCCGCTTCGGCGTAGCGCACGAATTGGATGGAATCGCCGAGGCCTTGCTCGGCATGGAGCAGCAGCGTGCCCGCGATGTGCGCGCCGTCCCATAGGGGCGCGGTAAAGACGCGGCGCTTCGAGCTGAAGTGCCGCATGCGCCAGCGCCACTCGTATTCACGCCAGCCTTCGCGCCATTGCCCCGTCAGCAGCAGCACCCAGGCGAGATTGTAGTGGGCTTCGGCATTTTGCGGCGCGGCCGAGATCGCCTTGCGGATCGAGGCTTCGGCATCGGCCACTTCGCCCATGTCGAGCTGCGCAACGCCAAGATTGGTCCAGGCGTCGGCGTGTCCCGGCGCGCGCATAAGAACATCGCGGAAAAGGACGACGGCCTCGTGCGGGCGATCCTCGCGCGTCAGGAAAATCGCAAGATTGCAGCGGTGCTCGATGGAGCCGGGCGCCAGGGCCACGGCTTGTCTCAGATGTTCTTCCGCCGCGTCCATCTCCTTCAGCTCGGTGAGCGCGTTGCCGAGGTTGCCATGGGTCAGCGGATCGTTTGGCGCGATGGCGATGGCTTCCCGGTAAATTCTCACCGCGTCTCCAGTGCGTCCTTGAGCGCGGACGACCACGCCGAGATCGTTCAGCACGTTGGCGTCGTTCGGGGCGAGCGCGCGGGCGCGCAGAAGGCTACGCTCCGCCGCGGCGGACTGCTGCTGCGCGCGTTCTTCCTGGCCCTTGGCGATCCACACGTCCGCGCGTCCCGGGAACAGTTCGCTTGCCTCTGTCAGGATTTTAAGGCCGTCGGCGCGCCGGTTCATGCGCGCCAGGGCGCGGGCGAGATGGATGCGCGGTTCAGGCAGATTGGGCGCCCGGTTGGCGGCCTCGAGGAATTGAGCCGCCGCTTCGTGGACCTTGCCCAGCTTTGTCAGAGCCAGGCCCAAGCTGGTCCGATAGATCGCGTTTTCGGGCGCGATCTGCAGGCATGCGAACAGGAACGGAAGCGCCTTGTCGGGGATACCTTCGTCCACCGCGATCAGGGCCATGCCATGCAGCGCGGCGCTTTCGCGCGGGGCGCGGGCGAGCACGCTTTTATATATGGCGCGCGCCTGATCCAAGGACCCGGCCGCGTGAAGGCGAATGGCGTCCTCCAGCAAAGCCGAGATGGGTGCGGAGGAAAGGGGGGCGCTAACGAGGTCTTGCGTCATCTCTCGCTCGAATGATATCGCGGATCATGCCCGAGTCAGGCAAAGAGCGCGAGATCATTGGCGGCCTCCTGGAGGACGCGGCGGACGCCTTTGAACGGGGCGCCGTCGAGAAGGCGAAGGCGCTTTACGGCGGCATCCTGCGTCTTCATCCGGACGAGCCCTCGGCCCTGAAACGTCTCGCCGAGATCGAACTCAATGGCGGCGATCCCGCTTTCGCGCTTGAGCTGCTTCAGCGGGCGAGCACGACTTCCACCGTCGATGCCGGGCTCTGTTACGGGATGGCGACCGCTCTACGCCTGATGGGCGACGCCAAAGGGTTCCGGCTCGCCCTGGAAGCGGCGCTGCGCATCAACGTGAACTATCCGCCGGCGGTGTACGACATCGCGCTCATCTATCAGCAGGAAAAGGACTTCGCGCGGGCACAGCGCGCCTACCAGCGTCTCGTGGCCGGCGGCGCGCAGGACCCCAACACTTTTTTCAACGCAGGCGTCGCGGCCTTCAAGCACGGCGACTTGGTGAGCGCCGAACGCTGGTTCCATGCCAGCGCGATGATCGATCCGAAGGCGCCGCGCTCCTTCATCAATCTCGGTATGATCTACCGTACCTGGGGCTATGTGAAGGAAGCGGTCGCCTGTCTCGAGCGCGCCGTCGCGCTTGCGCCCGATAGTCCCGAGGCGCACTGGAATCTCGCCAACGCCCTCCTGGTGTCCGGTGATCTTGAAAAAGGCTTCGCCGCATATGAATCGCGCTTCGGCCGTCCGGGACGCGGGGAACGCAAGATGCCGATCCCGCGTTGGCGCGGCGAGGACCTCGGCGGGCAGACGCTTTTGCTCACGCTTGAACAGGGCATCGGAGACGCCATCCATTTCGTCCGCTTTGCGGCGCAGGCGGCCGCGCGCGGCGCGCGCGTGGTGATGGAATGCCATCCGGGCCTCGAGAGCCTTCTGGCAACGGCGTCGGGCGTCGCGCGCACCGTGGCCGCGGGGACGCCGGTGCCCGACGCCGTCTGCTATTTGCCGTTCATGAGCTTGCCGCACGTCCTGGGGACGCGCCTTGAGACGATCCCCGCGCCGATCCCGTATCTCAAGCCGCCTGAAGGCACGCCGCCTTTTGTATTTTCCGGCGAATTGAAAGTCGGTCTCGTCTGGCGCGGAAACCCCAAGCACGAAGCCGATGACAAACGCTCCGTGACCCTTGAGCTTCTCGCGCCGTTGCTCGCCGTGCCGGGCGTCTCCTGGTTCAGCTTGCAGGTCGGCGACGTATCGGCGGAGCGCGAAGCCTCGCCCTTCGCCGGGCGCATGATCGATCTCGCGCCTCAGTTGCGCGACTTCGGCGCGACGGCGTCGGCCGTGTCCGCGCTTGATCTTGTGATCAGCGTGGATACCGCGGTCGCGCATCTCGCGGGCGCCCTGGGCAAGCCGGTCTGGACCTTGATCGCCGAGGCTAACGACTGGCGGTGGTTATCGGGGCGAAGCGACACGCCCTGGTACCCCACCATGCGCCTGTACCGGCAGCGCCGCGGCCGTGACTGGCAGCCGGTCATGAAAATCATGGCGGACGAGCTGGCTAAACGGGCCAAGCCGGCAGCCCCTGGCGCGGCGCTTTAGCCGTTCCTACATGGGGCGCATCATGCCCCTTGATGTCGCAAATACCGCTAGTCCCGACGCACCGTTGTTCGACGCCTACAGTCAGAGCGTCGTCAACGCGGTCGATCATGTTGCCCCGTCGGTGGCGCATTTACGTGTGCGCGGCAAGCGCCAGGGAAAGGAGTCGGAAGGTTCCGGCTCGGGTTTCTTGTTCACGCCCGACGGCTACATGGTCACCAACAGCCATGTCGTGCACCAGGACGGCGGCGGGGCGCCCACTATCCGCGCTGCACTTCCCGACGGCGGGGAGTTCCCGGCTTATCTCGTTGGCGACGATCCCGATACCGATCTGGCCGTGATCCAGGTGCATGGCAGTCATGTGCCCGCGCTGCATTTCGCGGACTCCGCCGCGCTGAAAGTCGGCCAGCTCGCGATCGCGGTCGGCAATCCGCTTGGTTTCGAATGTACCGTGACGGCCGGCGTCATCAGCGCGCTCGGGCGGTCCTTACGCGCGCAATCGGGCCGTCAGATCGACGATGTGTTGCAAACGGACGCGGCGCTCAATCCGGGTAACTCCGGCGGTCCTCTGGTCGACAGCAAAGGCAACGTCATCGGCGTGAACACGGCGACGATCATGGGCGCGCAAGGTCTGTGCTTTTCGGTCTCGGCCAACACGGCGTTGTTTACCGTCACGCAAATCTTGCAACATGGGTCTGTGCGCCGGTCCCATCTCGGCGTCGCGGCGCAGACCACAGGTATCCCGCGCCGCATCGTGCGCGCGCTCGAACGCGGCCCCGAAACCGCCGCGCGCATCTTCAAGGTGGAAACCGGCGGTCCCGCCGACAAAGCGGGACTGGTCTCGGGCGATCTGCTTCTGACCCTCGACGAACACGCGATTACAGGCGTCGACCACCTGCACCGGTTGCTGTCGGCTGAACGTATTGGGCACGATGTGGCGATCACGGTCCTGCGCCACGGCAAGCTGGTGACCGTTACCGCGGCGCTGACCGAACGCCGGGCGCACTAGTCCTCGGCAATCCGCGCCAAGCCGGGTATAGTTTTCGCTCATGGGGGATGCATGAGCGACGATATTCCGATCATTTTTACCGAGGATCTGCGGCGGCAGGACCGTGGCGCCGTGCCGACGGCGGTTTTCTTTTCCGCCGGTTCAACCTCCCAGATGCAGCAGTACGCGACCGCCGGTTGGCGGGTGATCGCAACGCCCGGCTTTCGCTCCGATGCGAAGATCGAGCTGACCGAGGTTCCAGCGGAAACGATGGCAGAGGCATCCATTCCGGCGTGCACGCTTCTGTCCTGCGAAGCCAAGTTTCTTCCCGCCGATACGGCGGCGCATATCCGGCGCTGGCAGCCGGGAATCGTGAAGTTCAACTGCGCCTTCTACGACATCTCGGACGCCAGCGGGCTGGCGCAGTCGGTGGCGGGCCTCGGGTACATCCCGCTGGCCGCGCTCTGGCGCGACGACAATAGTTTCGGTTACCGCGCGATCTCGAACCTCGGCGCGCTCGCGTCTTTCCCGAATCTCGAATGGGACCGCACAAATCTCATCGCCGTGCGTGACGCGGCGTTCGCGCAAACGATGCTGAGTCTCGCCCGCCTCTACGTGGGCGAGGAACGCCGTATCCAAGAGCTGCGCGTCGCCAACGCCATCCGTAACGATTATATCGCCCGTCTCGAGGACGCGCTTCAGGCGTACCAAAAGCCGTGACGACCGCCGGGCACGTCGCATATGTCGTGATCGCAGCAGCCTTCACCGGCTTTTTTGTGATCGCCAGCATTGCCTACGACCAATTCCGCTTGAAGTCGTGGCAGGCTTTTTTTATGTGCGTGACGGTGCTTTTGCTTCTGCTGATGATCATGAAGCGGGCGACGGATATCGCCACCGAGGCGCGCAACACCATCAGTGAAAGCGTCGTGCCCGAGCGCTAGACGGCTTCGGCCCTTAGTTTCTTCCTCAACCCCGCGAGCAGCACATCGCCGACGGCGGCGCCGATGCCTCTGGAGCCAAGGTGCGCAGAGTGCGTCGCATCCCGGACCGCGTCGGCCATCTCACGGCGCAGACTGTGATCGGTGAGCAGGCGTTTGACGACGGTCACGTAATCTTCCATCGAACGCGTTACCAACACGTCGAGACCGATTTCTCTCAAAAGCGCGGCGCTCTGGCGGCAGCGCGCGGTATGGCCTTCGCGTACGACCGGCGGGCAGCCAACGCTCAAAGGATCGAGCAGCGAGACCGCGCCCGAATAGGGAAAGCTGTCCAGGTAAAGGTCGGCGAGCTTCAGGACGCCGAGAAGCGGTGCCCGGCTGGGCTGGGATTCGAGAACATGCAGCCGCTCGACCCCCACACCGCGCTCGGCGAAGCGCTCCTGCACGAAACGCAGGAACCCGTCCTTGTGCGGATAGTGCGTCGTCCAGTTGGGATTGAACGGATACATGACGAGGTGCGCGTTCGGCACGGCTTCCAGAATCCGCGCCCAGGTGGTGAGAAGTTCCGGGCCGATCTTGAAGTAATTCGCGCCGGTCGCCAGAAGCAGGGCGGCGTCCGGTACGCCGATACGTTCGCGCGTGAGCTCCTCGGGCGCGATCTGCGCCTTGCTCGCGAAGATATAATGGTTGGACGATCCGGGAACGAGCGCGAGTTCCTCGGTGTAATCCTCCTCGGCATCGTCAGGCTCATTGAGCTCGCCGTTGATGAACAGGTCCACCGTCGCGAGGCCCGTCGTCAGACTGCTGCAGTGCATCGCGACCTGCAGGCGCGCGAGACGCTGCGCCACCAAAAGCGTCCATGGGAATTTGCAGGTGTTGGTGATGTTGGCGCCGGCGATCAGAACGTCCAGATCCTCCCGCGCCAAGACGTGCGCGCAGGCGGCGATATCGGAGACCGGCAACGCGACGAAATCATCGGCGACGTCCTCGAAACCCGCGCTGACCGACGTGGCGGCTTCGTCGGGCACATAGGCCGTGACCTGAAACAGGCTGCGGTCCAGCCCGGCCAAGTGCCCCCGCATCGCGGCCACTTCGCTGATGGTGCCCGGGCACAGGATGCCCACGCGTACGGTCGTCTGGTTCTCCGGGTGCGGCGGCGGCGTGATGTCGTGGGCGAGATCATGTATCTCGAGATATTTGCGGATCAGATCGCCGCGCTTTTGGGCAAGCGCGCGCAGAGGCACGTCCTCGCCGTAGATCGACGAGATCACGTAGCCGTCCATGAAGCCGGACAGCACTTCGCGGCGGAACTCGATTTCGTCGATGACCATCACGGCCTTGTGAATCTCGGCGACCGTGGCTTCCACATGCGCGAGCGCGCGGCGGCGCGCGCCTTCGCGGGTGAAGAACATCGGCACCGCCAGCAGAACCTTGACCACGGTGCACAACAGCGGTGTCGGCACGTCCACGATGTCGAAGGCCCGTTCGATGCCTTGCGGCGGCGTGAACAGCGACAGCGCAAGATAGGCGCTGACCTTGCGCGAGACATCGTGCTCGACCGAAAGAATCCGGTGGCAACGTTCGGCCACGGCCTGGTCGCCCTTGGTCATGGCCAGGTGGCGCACGCCGGAATTGATCATGGTCATGATGGCGTCGCCGGCGGGGCTGCGGCACAGCTGTCCGATGCGCTCGACGCGCCCTTCCAGGCAGATTTCTGCCAGGTTCAGGCGCAGTTCCCTCAGTTTACGTTCCGACTCTTGATCCATGTGGTGGGGAATCTAACGGATTTTAGGGGTGGTGAGATAGGGCGAGAGCGCATTCAAGGTCTCTTTCACCGCATTGGCATGTAGCGCCATGACAGCCCGGCCCGCGGCGCCCATCTTTTCGCGCGCGGTTTTGTCGCCAAGGAGGCGTCCAAGCGTTTCCACAAGCGCCGTTTCGCTGTCCGCCTGTGCGGCCGCGCCGGCGCCGATGAGTTCAGCCGCGATTTCACGGAAGTTACTCATGTTCACGCCCAGGACCAGCGCGCATCCCAGCAGCGCGGGCTCGGCTGGATTTTGTCCACCGCCCACCGCCAGCGATTTGCCCATGAACACCAAGTCCGCCGCCCGGAAGAACAGGCCTAGTTCGCCCATGGTGTCGGCGATGTAAACGTCTACGTCGGGTCCGACCGTCTTTGTCTCCGAGCGCAGCGCGATGCGCAGGCCGGGCATGGCCTGGGTCATCAGGCGGCCCTTATCCGGATGACGCGGCACGACAAGGGTGAGAAGGCCAGGAAAACGGCCCTTCAGCGCCTGGTGCGTGCGCGCAACGATCGCATCCTCGCCCGGATGAATGCTCGCCGCCAGCCAAACGGGCCGGTGACCGATATCGCTCTTGAGGGCCGCCAGGCCGGTGACGTCGGCGGGCAAGGGCGCCGCGGCGAGCTTGACGTTGCCGAGGACGCGCACATCGTAGGCGCCGAGCGCGCGGAAGCGTTCCGCGTCCATGGCCGATTGCGCGAGCACGAGGTCGAACGCGGCGAGTACGCCCTTCGCGAAACCCGGCCAGCGCCGCCAGCCGCGAAACGCCTTGTCCGAGAGGCGGGCGTTCAAAAGCACGGCCGGAATCTCTTGCACGCCGATT
>JAIUPE010000101.1 GCA_020160875.1 Pseudomonadota bacterium | reverse complement strand
CGGCGCGTGATCCCGGGGCCGATCAGTTCAATGGGCGATTTAAGCACGGTCCAGGCGGCGAACAGCACATGCCGATCACCTCTGAAGGCCCAAGGATTCCATATTGATGCGGACAAAATTCGTTTCGTCAACGGACTATCTGAGACCATCTATGGGTGGAAGCGGGCTTCGACTTCCACTTTATTAGGACTCTGCCGGGGACTTTTTATCTAGCAGGACAATTTAAGAAGGGCTTGGGCAGCTTTAAGGACTGACCTGTTCCCCTGTATGGCCTCATTTATAAGGAAGTTCTGTTCTGGTTATGAGCCCTGTTTGGGGCGGGTTGCAAACTCGATTGGTGTGAGCCCTCCGAGGCTCGTATGTGATCGGTTTGTGTTGTCGTCGATCCTCCACGCTTCGATTAGCCTGCGGGCCTCCAGCGTCAGTAGGTAAGCCGCGCGGCGTGCATTCTCTCATGTTCGTTGCAATAAGCGCTGCCAGATATCCTTCGATCGCCGCTCGAGACCTATGGTTCTCTACGGGGTGGAATAACGCCGGTACAATTTCGCAAACGGCGTTTCGCTCGATGCGAGGTCTTTTTTGGCCGCGCCGGCTGTGAACCAAAAGACACCGGGTGCGTCGTCCAGGACGCCTGCGAGATCGGGGCCAAACAACGTGAGGTTCGGTTTCGCTCTGATATAGGCGGCGAACAGCGCGTATTGGTCCAGTCCCCAGAACGGATTGTTGAAGAAGCGGCGGATGATGTCTGCCACGCTCTCAAAATAGGGCAGCGCGGCGGAGGTGCCGCGGATAAGGCAGGCGCTGAAATGGTGCCACGGTTCGATGCGGCCGGCGCGCACGCGCAGCGTGACATCCCCCGGTATGGAAAACACCGGCCGCGGGTCCGCCGTCACCAAAGCATCGGCATCGGCCATCACGAGCGGGCCGCTGCCGTGCCGCAGCGCCTCCGTAAATCGGACAAGCCGGGCCGCGTGATAATACATTTTTGCATCGACGCCCCGGCGCAGAATTGGGCTCGGGTCTTCCGTGGTGACGGTGAGCTGGAGATGCAGTCCGTTCAGACTTGGACAATCCTGACCCATCACATGGACATGAACCGGAGCTCCGGGAGCGTGCGCGGCGATGGAGCGCAGCAACGGCAGGCCGTATTGCCGCAGGTAGAGTGGATCGCAGCCGATGAAGAAAGCGGGGCCCACAGGCCAGGCGCCCGCGACCGGCGGCAGCGCGACAGGCTCGCCGGGCACCGTTTCGGCGAAGCGCATGCGCGTGAGCGGCTCGGTGGGCCGTAACGCCTGGAACCGCTTGATCGCTTTGTCGGCGCCTACATAGTCGCCCATAAGTACGCGCGCCCAGGTGTTGATGGAATGTGGACCGGGATCGTCTGGCTCCTGATTTGCCCACTGCATGGCTGCCGCGGCGAAGCGTTTGAACGTGCTCGTTGCGAACACGAACGGGAACTCGGCCATGTCGAGAACGTGGTGAACCGGTAGGCCGCGTTTCGCGCGCTCGCCCCGCTCCGCCTCGGAGATTGAATGCAGGAATTCGTCAGGCGTCATGAGCCGCCTGAGTGACTTCGAAAATTTTCTCTAAGCGCATGGAGTTCAAGTGACCTGGACACCCATCACCTTCGAGCCCGGCGTGTGGAAGGATGACTCGCCGCTCAAGGCCCAAGGCTACTATATCAATGCCGATAAAATCAGGTTTGTGAACGGCCTTCCAGAGACGATTTATGGCTGGGAGAGGGCGAGTGCTTCGGCCTTGTTGGGCCTGTGCCGGGGTCTGTTCACCTGGCAGGACAACGCTCGTGCCGCCTATGCGGCATTCGGTACGCACCTGCGCCTGTATGTGATGGACCAGGACGGCACGATCACGGATATCACGCCGGCGACGAGCTACGAACAATCGTCGATCAGTTTCGCAACCACTAACGGTTCTGCGGTGGTCACCGTGACGGGGTGGACGCATGGTCTGGCGGCCGATCAGAAATTCAAGGTCGAGAATGCGACCGTCGGCGCGGTTGGCGGTGTGACACTCAACGGCGTCTACACGGTTCTGACGATCGAAAGCGCGACCTCGATCACATTCACAGCCGCGCAAGTCGCCTCGTCCAGCGCGGGACCGACGGTGGTGCGTGTCGATATCACCACTTATCTCTCGCCGGGGCAGGTGGACGGCCTCGGCGGCCTGGGGTTCGGCACCGGCGGCTACGGTTCGGGCGGCTACGGCGGCGGTGCCTCCGCCTATGCGCTGTATCCGCGCACCTGGGCCTTTGATTCGTGGGGGCAGAACCTTCTCGGCAGTCCGCGCGGCGGCGGGCTTTACGAATGGGCGCCGAACTTCAACGCATCCGAACTTTTGACCAACGGGTCGTTCTCGTCCGCCGCGGGATGGTCGGTGGGCGCGGGCTGGTCCGTCGGCGGAGGATTTGCCGCCGGAAGCGCGGGCGCTTCGTCAAACCTCGATCAGAATGTGGCGCTCCAGCCGGGCGCCTGGCACCTCCTGACCCTGAACCTCACCGTGAGCGCCGGCACACTGGCGGCGATCTGCGGCGGCGCGACCATCGGCGCGGGCGTCACGGCCACGGGTAACTATCGCCGCGCTTTTTACGCGGGCGGCGGCGCGGCCCCCTTCCGGCTGATGAAAGATGCGAGCTTCACCGGCACGCTCCACGACGCATCGGTCCAGGTTTTGACCACGGCCGTGCAGGTGCCCAATGCGCCGACGCAGATTGGTTCGATGTTCGTGACGGCTGAACGAATTGCGGTTGCCTGCGGCTCCAATCTCGACGGCGCTTTCGACGCGCTCCAGGTCGATTGGAGCGACGCCGAGGATCATCAGGCCTGGACACCCACGAGCGCCAACCTCGCAGGCGGCTACACCCTGCCGGCGGGGGGGCGTATTGTCAGAGGGCTACGCGGGGCGCGCGAAAACGTCATCTGGACCACAGACGCATTGTGGTCGATGCGCTTCAACGGCAATCCAAACACGGTGTACGATTTCGTCGAAATGGGGCGCGGGTGCGGGCTCATCGGCCCGAACGCCGCGGCGCAGATCGCCGGTGTTTGGTACTGGATGACGCCGACGGGCGCTTTTTACGCCTATGGCGGCGCGCAACCCCAGCTGCTCTCCTGCACGCTGGCGCGCGACGTGCGCGATCATTTGGCCTGGGTGCAGCAGGACAAGATCTACGCGAGCCGTGTAACGGGAAAGAATTACGCCGAGATTTGGTGGTTCTATCCCGATCTTCGTGATGGCAACGAATGTTCGCGGTATGTGGTTTACGACACGGCCCGGGGCACCTGGAGCTGCGGTCTGTTTAGCCGCAGCGCTTATGATGACAGCGCGGTGTTCGAGCATCCACTCGCCGCGGATACAAGCGGCGGTGTGTGGTTCCATGAAAAGGAATTCACGCAGGACGGCGGCGCGCGTACTTGGTTCGTGACCAGTGCCTTCAATACGCAAGGCGATGGCCAGCTCGTCGTGAACGGCGTGCGGCCGGACGCCGACGACCTGCAAGGCGGCTACGCCATCGCTTTCACCAGCAGGATCCGCAACGTGAAGGGGACCGCAGAGCGATCCTATCCCGCGCTCGGCGTGACGGCGTCCACCGGCGAACGCTCCGTGCGCGTGAAGGGTGAGCAGGTGAGCTTCACCATCTCCGGCAACGCCGCGCCGAGTTACTGGCGCCAGGGCGCGCTCGCCATGGATATTCTCGTCAACACGGCTCGGCGGTAATAGGCCTCAAAGGAGCGGAACATGGAACAAAGAAAAGCTTGGTACCCCAACGGTTTTAGTTTGCCGCCACTACCCGAATTTCCACCGGGCGTCGGAGTGCCGGGTAAGCCAATTACGGCAGATCAATTTTATACCGAGGATGTTTTTCGTATGTTGGTGCCGGACGACGGTCTGACGGCCGTCGCCAACGCCAGCATTGGCCCTGAGCGACCCGTGCAGAGACTTTCTAGCACCACGCGGATACCGCTGGATTGGGCTGAAAGATATGATCCACAGTTCATGCGTGCGCCCGCGCCGCATCCGGACGCAAGGATGGCCGTTCATCCTGACAACTTTCAAAATCCATGTGAACTAGATCCAAAGTTGGGTGGGCGCGTGCGTGGGATGGAGATGGCGATCGCGGAGCATAAGGACAATTTGAATCAACTTCGTACCGAGCAGGATCCCCGGAAGCGTGCCGCGGCAGAAGAAAGCCGTGCCATCAACGAACGTGTGATCGTCGAAGGTTGGGCGCAATATCAACGCGACCTGGCTGCTATGGATGGGTGCAAAACCTAGTTTTATGGCTTGTATGACAGCGGAGTAAAACGCGGTCGCGTGGAGTAAAGCTCTGACGCCCCTTCCTCATCTGGCGGCGCACATACTCCCGCCTGTAACGCCGCCGCCGCATCGGCCAAGCTGGTCAGCGGCGATGGTGACGATCGGCCAATGTGGTCCATGAGATCGGCAATAAAAGCATTCGCCGCGGCACCGCTGCGCGCCACTCCAAATCCTTTTCGCAGATAGGCGGAGACATATAGCCTCGCGATATCGTCGCCCGCATCTGCGGCGGCGCGCATGTTTTTGTAGGCTTCAGAAGCGTGTGCGGTATCGCGACCTGCCTTCTTATAAAGCAGGCATGCCAAGTCTCGTTGCGCGGCGGACGACCCACCGTTCGCCTCTTCTCGCAACCTTTGCTCGACACTTGCAGCACTGCCTAGCGTCTCGGCGCTCATCGCGCATTCGGACGCCAAGCTGGTCGCAGCGATGAGTGAACAAGAAGCCGCAAATAAGCGTGCACATATTCGCATGAGAACCGCCCCGATCTGCAGGTCACATCATACCAGCTTTGCAGTCTTTCGCAAAAATATAGGACCTAAATGACGGTCTCTCTCGATCCCTTGATCAGGGTTGCCATCCTGGAGGAACGCTTGGAAGGTCATGAAAGATTATGCGCCGAACGATATGGCCAGATCGCGAAGTCCTTCGACCGCGTGCACAGCCGTCTTGACTGGATCATACGGGCTCTCGTCAGTGTCATGGCTTCGATGCTGGCATGGGTTGTCGTCAACGGTGTTCCCTGGCCAGCAGGCTAAGCTAAATGCCTCACGCGAGAGCGCGTCCAGCCGTTATCGAAGTCGTACGACGCACAAAAACCTTCACCTACGAGCTGGCCGACTTCAAGGACTGGGCGCTGTTATTCGACAGCGCGGTCCTCGAGATCAAGTGCCGTGACGGCGTCACCACCTATTGGCCACTCGATTCCATCACCTGTTGGCGCGTGCGCTGACATCTTCATCACACATAGGAGGTCCCCATGAGTAATGTCATCGAACTCTGCACCACAACGACCACGGCGATTCCACCAGAGAAAATCCTTCAGGCTGCGCTGAAGGCGGAATTGACGGAAGCCATCGTCATCGGACAGAAGCCGGATGGCACCGTCTATTTCGCGATGAGCACGGCCGAGGTGCCGAGCGTCAATTGGTTGCTGGATTGCGCCAAGCGCTTGCTCATGGACGGGATCATCGAAGATGAGAACTGTCATGGCTGATCTCGATATCCTTTTTCTCAGCCTCGCCGCGAAGACGTTCACCTTCGGAGTGGCGGCCATATCGCTCTATCAAGTGGGCGTCTTTTATGATCGCAAGAACAAAATCGATTGGGAGCGAGTCTATGACGGCATGGAGGGCGATCCTCATGCGATGTCTCGCTACTTTGGTCTTCGTATCCTGGCCTTCGCCATCCTGGCCGCGTGGATTTACGGATAAATACGACCGGCCGATCCAGCAGGCGGTTAAACGGTGGTGGCCGGATCTTCCCGCTTGGCGCCTTTGGAAAGCGCAACTCTATCAAGAATCGCGCCTCGATCCCGCGGCGGTCTCGCCCGCCGGAGCACGCGGGCTCGCGCAATTCATGCCCGCGACGTGGCGTGATATCACGCGCGAGCTTGATCTTAAGGCCTCACCTCACGACGAAATCGCCATCGAGGCTGGAGCCTACTACATGGCGAAGTTGCGCCGAACATGGCGCCGTGATCGTGCAATCCTCGAGCGGAATGAACTCGCACAAGCCTCGTATAACGCCGGAACTGGAAACATTTTGAGGGCGCAGGCGTATTGCGGTGGCGCGCGCCTTTGGCCGGCTGTGCGCGCGTGCCTGCCGCTTGTCACGGGCGCGCAGAATGCACACGAGACCGTCACTTACGTCGAACGTATCCAAAGGTGGTGGCGTGAAATGGAGTTGAACCCATGACGACGGTTAAAATCGTGCTCGGACTCGCGGTATTGGGCCTTTGCATCGGATTGTGGGCGCGCGGGGAGCATTACGCTGCGCGTACCCGCACCAGCGAGGCCTTGCTGAAATCGGCGATCGCGATCGGAAATGTCAATGCTGAACTGGCGCGCGCCCAGGTGGACCAGGCAAGGACGATCGACGCGGCCGCTGCCGTGAATGCCTTAAAGAAGCGCACTTTGCGCGTGGACTCAGACATAAGACGAAAGGCGATATTCGATGCATCCGTGGACACCGATGGCCCGCTTGCTCCCGTTCTTCGCGATCAGCTTGACCGGCTGCCAAAGCCCCCAAGTACAGACACGTCTGGTAACGCTGCCGCCGCCCGTGATCCCGTCCTCACTCCTGCAGGCCAATGACGGGCCGCGCCGCCCACCGGCCGGAGCGACGCAACGTGACGCGGCGCTCGTAATCGAGGATTTCAGCGAAGCGCTTGCGTCCTGCAACGCGGACAAGGAAGCGATCGCTTCCATTTTTAAGGAGTATCAAAATGGCTCGGCTGGACGGCTTGATTGAATGGTGGGGCACGCATTGGCGCAGCGTGATTTATAGCTTCTTGGCCGGCGCGTTATGCGCGGGTGTGTTGCTGTAAAGCGCGGCGTGGGCGTCGGCGACACGCTCCGATGAAAACTCTTGCTCCATCATGGCGCGCCCGGCATCCGCGAAGGCTTGCCGATCGGCCGGATGCTCCATCATCCACTGCATGGCGCTTGCTAAGGCTGGTACATCGTTTGGTGGAACGAGGAGCCCTGTCCGCCGGTCGATGACGATTTCCGTGCTGCCCGGGATGTCTGTTGCGATGAGCGCACGGTGCGATGCCGCCGCCTCAGATAAGGCGCGCGGCAGGCCTTCACCGCCGAGTGACGGCAACACCAGCACATGGCAAGCCGCGATATAGGATCTTACGTCCGTGACCTGCCCGGCGAAGATAAGGCCCGGCCGCTGTTTCCATTTATCCAGGACATTATTGGGAATGGAAGATGGATTATCGGGGTCGGGCGAGCCGCACAGAATAAGTTCCGCCGGGTATCCACGCGCCCGCAGAAGCTGGAGCGCTTCGACGACGACATGGATGCCCTTCATATAAAGAAGGCGGCCGATCACGAGGAAGCGGAAAGGCGCTTCGGTCGGCGCCGCCAGCGGAACGAATTTCGTGAGATCGATGCCCGTGCCATGGATCAAGCGCAGATTTCTGGATGGCACACCCATGCAATCGCGGACCAACCCCAAGTCACGCCGGTTGATCAGAAGAATGAGTGCGTCATTAAAGCGGGCGGATAGCTTTAAGACCAAGCCGCACGCCGCCTGAACCATACGCGCCATGAGGGCGCGGCTCATGAAAATGAATCCGAAGCCGTGGATAGCATTGATGACGCCCATCCTCCGCCCCATAGCCGCCAGGGACCCAAGGATCGATGGTTTTAACGCGATATTGTGCAGAACATCAGGATTCACCGTGCTCAATAGCCGGCCGACACGCACAAGATCGGGAAGGAAGTAAGCCAGCGACACCACGATCGAGGGGGAGCGCTTCCAGTCGAATGGGATGATCGTGATCTCGCCATTGGCGCGCTCGAGATCGCCCGGCCGGCACCGTCCTGCGACAAAGATCTCGTAGCCCTGTTCCCGGGCTCCGCGGATGAGTTCCTTCCTCAGGGCATCGAAGAAATAAAATTCGGTCACCAGAAACAGCAGGCGTCTGCGCGGGAGAGTTGGCGGATCCAGGACGCGGGCCGCGCATACGGTGACGGCAGACGTCAGGCCGAGCACGGCTAGCCACCATCCCTGCCACACACCGAAACTGAGTGACCAGAGAACGGCGCTGGTGGCGATGGTCGCGCATATGATGGCGAGGACCATGTCCGCAGGCGAACTCGTCAGCAACCGCCGAAATCCAAGGATAGCGGTCGCAAGAAGAAGTGCCACGCCGATCCCGCCGAGTTCGAGCCAGATTTGCAGCATCCCATTGTGAGGGTGCAGGAATGTCGTCTTTCCCTCGAAGGAAGGTAGCATTGTCGCCGCCCCCCCAAGAACGCGCGCGGAATCGAAGCCATAGCCCTCGATAATGCGGCCTTGAATCAGCTCGTGCGCATATCTCCAAATCTCGACGCGGTATCCCCAATTGGGGTCGACATGATCGATCAGCCATTGATGCAGGCCGGCGCCCGCCGCGCTTTCCGCGAAAAATCCCCACCCCACCATCCCAATGGCCATCAAGGCCATCAGCGTGATCGCCACGCGCCGTCCGCCGATGAGAATCAATAAGAACACAGCCCCGCCGCAGAGAATGGCGACGACTTCGGCGTCCATGGGATAAAAAACACTGACAGTCAGCGTTACGCCAATCCACAGCGGGAAGGCGATCAAGGCGCCGAGGTAACGCGACAGAAGGGCCGCGCAGGCAAACGAGCTCGTACACAACAGCACCAGTCCGCCGGACAACGCCGTAAGACGCTGGAAGACGGTGTCAGTTGTCCGATCCAGGCCGATGAAGAAGCCGCCGGTCGCACGCTCGATCGTGAGCAGCATAAGAAGAGCGCCGGCCGCACAGAGAAGGCGCGCCGCGATCCGTTCAATCGAGTCTTGAGGTTGCCCGGCGATCAGCACGGAAAGATATGCGCCGAGCGCGATGGCGGCCGCTGTTTTCACCCAGGTATCCCAGGGCAGATGGGGAGCCCAGAGTACAGATGCGAGGCTCCATGCCAAAAAGAGTCCCCCACATACGCCTGCAGGCGTGAACATTGCTGTTCGTAGTGCGAACCGGCGTTCGCCGCTTAATAGGAGACTCAGTGCGCCCAAAATGGCGGTCGCGACGGCGACGTCCCGGCTCCACGCGATCAATGGAATCGTGACGAGGCAGAGACCGCCCAAAAGGCGGGGGACGAGCGGTATTGCCCGCGGCTTATCCACGCAAACAATCCTGTAAAATATTGTGAATCGCGGCCGCTGCGAGAGACACGTCGTATTTGGCTTCCGCGCGCCGCCGGCTTTCCGCGCCTTGTGCGGCTAGCAGGGCGTGGTCGCCGTACAATTGGTGAAGCCGGCTGTACCATTCGTCGGCGTTACGGCAATGGAATCCCGTCATACCGTCTTCCACAAGATCCGCGGCGATGCCGACCGGCGACGTGAGGGTGGGTTTGCCGACGGCCATATATTGTATGATCTTGTAGCCGCTTTTGCCGCGCGTCCACGGACTATCTTCTAACGGGCAAAGCCCCACCGACAGGCGGGGCAATACGGCATGCTCGGCAGCTTCACTCCAACTGACGCGTTCTCCCGGGATATCGGGGAATTGCGATCCGTCCATACCGATAAAAATCGCCTTTGAGTCTGTTTCCTGCAGGAAGCGCGCGAGCGGTTCGCGCACAATATGGAACGACTGGTTCGCCGTCATCGGCGTGCCGATCCAGCCAACGGTAAATGGCCGATGCATGGAAGGCGGCGCTGAAAACGCGGAGGTATCGACTGCGCTGTAGATGAGATGAACATTCCGCGCGCCGACGTCTCGTGCGTACTGTGCCATCATCGGGCTACCGACCGTGACCGCGTCTGCGCGGCGCATCAGATTTTCGATTTTATGCGCGCCAATAAATCGATTTTTGTAATAAAGATGCTGCGCGTCGTCGAAGTCGACGACCAATTTTTTACCCGCGAGAAGTGCCGCCTCGATCGCATAGGGCAGAAAAGGAAACAGCTCCTGCTGCAGCCACACGACGTCACCCCGATGACCGCTCATGACCGCGGCGATCCTGGCGGTGAGCGCGGATACGAGCCGCGAAAAAGACCGGCGCCCGTTTTTATAAAGACGGCGCAGATCAGCGTCGCTGAACAGGGCTTGAACACGCACGCTCAATCCCTGACGTTCCAGGTAGGGGATATATTGCAGGACGCGGACGCGGCTGCTGGCGCCGAGGCGGTCATACCGGGTTAAAGCGAGGACTGGGCGCGTCATCGTCCCGATCACTGTTCCCGCGCGCCGAGCGCGACGATGCTCGTGCCGGAGATGAGATTGAGCGATAGCAGACGGTAAGCACGCAGCACGGCGGCGCCGGTAATGCTTTTTCCACCAAAGAGCGTGCGCAAGAGGCGGAGCGGCAATTCTGCGGCATAGCTCGTCAGGACGAGCAGTGCCTGCGCGATCGGGCCGAAATGCAGCCGCGCATAGGTAAAGCGGCTGCGTAAAAAAAGAGCGAGAGCCAGCCCCGTATCATGCGAACTCGACACCCGGCCGATATGTGTCGCGCGGGCAGTCGTCAGAAAGTATGTGATCGCCCCTCGTGATGCGGCGCGCGCACATAGGTCGACGTCCTCGTAATAGAGAAAGAAACGCGGGTCGAAACCGGCCAGATCTTCGAACAGGGTACGGCGGATCAGGAGAACGGCGCCCATGACTTGGTCGACGGCGCCGCTGCGCGTGTGCTGCGCGGCCGGAAGGAAGCCGCGCGACAGGCCGACCGTGCGCGTCATGAGGTTTGCGAAACTCGGGAGAGACGAGCTTGTCTCGCTCACCATGCCATCCTCCCGCGCGATGGCCGGGCCAAGAATGCCCACTTTTCCGTTCGCGGGGTCATTCATGAAGCTGATGACGGCCTGAAAATACCCTGGCTTTAGGACGGCGTCGGGGTTCAGGAATAGGATGAACGGGGCACTGCCGTGCGCTGCTCCAATATTGCACGCCGCACCAAAGCCGAGATTTGAGGTGTTGTGAATATATTCGGCTGAACCGCGCGCGCTGACTTGCGTTTCGAGTTCGGATGCGGGGTCGTTATTATTCACGACGATCACGTTTACAACGACGCCGTCGCCGCGTGCGACCTGATGAACCGCGCCGACGCAAGCGGCGGTATAAGGCGCCGAACGATAATTTACGATGACGACGTCCACGTAGGACATGATTGGCTATCAGCGCAGTGAATCGATGTACGCACCGATGGCACGGTCGTGCCATGGAACTGCACTGTCCTTAGCATGAAAGCCCACATGGCCTCCACCCGGCGTGACGGCCACCGAGAGTGGGCCATTTTGCGGCCATTCGCGGCTTGTATATGACGTCACCGGGATCCAGGGGTCGTTTGCGGCCGCGATCAATAAGGCCGGTTTTGCGATCGCGCCGAGACGAGGGGCTGCCGAGCAGTGTGCGTAGTAGTCGTCGGCGCTGGTGAATCCACCCAACGGAGCGACGATCTGATCGTCGAAATCGTAAATCGAGCGCAGGGCCGGCAGGCGGCTTTCTAGCGGTGTTCCTTGCACGATGCAGCGGCTGTCGCGCACCAGGAACCCCAAGAGGTGGCGCTGATAAACGAAATTCCTGCGCGCCATGATGCGCCTTTGCGCGGCTTTCAGCTCGATCGGCGCACATACTGTTGCCGCGCCAATAACATGGTCGAGACCGTCACGCTCGGAAAGCCCTTTCAAAAGCATATTTCCGCCGAGAGAAACGCCAACGAGGAACGCGCCGCGGATTAGGAGTTCGCCGGAAAGGGCGGCGAGTGCGTCACGAAGATCCTGACTGCGTCCCGCATGATAGAAGTGCCGGCATTTGCCGACCGATGGGCCCGCGTTGCGTAAGTTTAGGCGCAGGACCGGGTGGCCGCGGGATAGATGATAGGCGGTGCTGGCGAGAATGTTCCTGCTGGTTTCAGACCCAGTCAGGCCATGGATGAGAACGACCAGAGGTTTTTTGTGGTCTTCGGACGGCTGGTTGAGGGTTGCGATCAATTCATCGCCGCTTCCGTCGCGGAGTGCGAGCCGAAGAGAGCGCATGTTGTAGGACGACAGATCCGGCGGCGTGAAGTGGAGGGTATTCCGCAACGTTTGCAGATCGCCTCCGACCCATGGGAACCGCGCGTAAAATGGGGGCAGCTCGCAGGTCATCCGGCCCAAGCGCAGAATGTTATTGTTCATGGTCGTTGGGCCGCCGCTGCGTTAACATGAGAGGTATAATCGTGCAGGAGCCCCATGACCCGAGTCTTTCGCGAGTGGTTCCTTGATCAGCTGGCGATGTACGCCGCCTATCACAAGAACAGGCGTAATCAGCTTACGCACTATGTCGGCGTCCCCATCATCATTTTCTCGATTTTGATCGTTCTGATTCAAATTCCGCTGGGCGGGCCAGTCTCGATGGCGGGCGTTCTTCTCGGAATCCTTATTTTATCTTATATCGTAGCCGTTCCTCTTGTTGGCGCTCTTTCGCTTGTGGCCTTCATCCCGATCTATGTCCTGGCGGCGGAGGTGGTGGAAATGGAGTCGGGAGCGCGGTGGATCGTAACGGTTGCCTGCTTTGTTGTCGGGTGGGTGATCCAGTTCGTCGGTCACATATTTGAAGGCCGTAAGCCGGCTTTCCTGAGCAACGTACTGCAGCTTTTCATGGCGCCGGCGTTTCTGATCGCCGAATTGATGTTTGCCGTGGGGTTGCAGCGGAGTCTGGCAGGTCTTCTGCGCCTAAGAGCGCAGAAGTACGCGGGGCCTTAACGAGACAAAAATCGATTAAGCCGGCCCCGTGACGATCGGAACGTCCTGATCGCTTCCCCAATCAAGCCAACTGCCGTCATAGATGGCGACATCATCTTTGCCGACAAGATGGGCGCCAAACGCGAGGGCGCAGGCGGATACACCTGAACCGCATGTGGTTGTGAGCGGTGCTGCAAGATCAATGCCGGCGGCGGCAAAGCGCTCGCGGTTGGCGCGCAGC
>JAIUPE010000100.1:10431-13191 GCA_020160875.1 Pseudomonadota bacterium | reverse complement strand
GGCGTCGGCCGCCTCTCGAACACGGTCGTCGAGACGCCGGCGCCGCGCTCCACCGACGGCTTCCCGCCCAGCCCCGACAGCGAGGGCGTGCGCCGGGTGGCGCTCGGCAACGAGGAGCGCCTGCCCGACAAGTTCAAGAGCCGCTAACCATGCGGCCGGCCGCGTTCCTCGGTGCGTTGCTGGGAATGATGTTCCCGGCACTGCCGGCGTTCGCGGCCGCGCGAACGTCGAACCCATGACGCCTGAGACCGCCATGCGGCTCGGCATGGCCGCCGGTCGGCATTTCACGCAAGGCGACCGCCGCCATACCGTCGTCATCGGCAAGGATACACGCCTCTCCGGTTACATGCTTGAGCCCGCGCTCACGGCCGGCTTCGTCTCCATGGGTATGGATGTCATCCTCGTCGGCCCGATCCCCACGCCGGGTGTCGCCATGCTCACGCGCTCCATGCGCTGCGATATCGGCGTCATGATTTCGGCCTCGCACAATCCCTATGAGGACAACGGTATCAAGCTGTTCGGCCCGGACGGTTATAAACTCTCCGATGAGATCGAAATCGAGATCGAGCGTCTGATGTCGGAAGGCATGGATGGTGCGCGCGCGCCGTCCGAGCGCCTGGGCCGCGCGAAGCGTCTTGATGACGCCCAGGGCCGCTACATCGAGTATGCCAAGTCGACGTTCCCGCGCGGTCTGCGTCTCGACGGCCTCAAGATCGTCGTCGATTGCGCAAACGGCGCCGCCTATAAGGTCGCGCCGACCGTTTTCTGGGAACTCGGCGCCGAAGTGATCTCTATCGGCGTCACTCCGGACGGTTTCAACATCAACAAGTCTTGTGGTTCGCTTCATCCCGACCAGCTGTGCGGGCTGGTGAAGGAGCATGGAGCCCATATCGGCCTTGCGCTCGACGGTGACGCCGACCGCGTCATGTTCTGCGATGAACATGGCAAGGTGATTGACGGCGACCAGGTGCTCGCACTTATTGCCGCCCATTGGCAGAAAACGCAGCAGCTTGAAGGGGGCGCGGTTGTCGCCACGGTCATGAGCAATCTTGGCCTCGAGCGCTATCTGAAAAAGTTGAATCTACCCTTGGTGCGCACGAAGGTGGGTGACCGCTATGTCGTCGAGTATATGCGCCAGTCCGGCTGCAATCTCGGCGGCGAGCAGTCCGGCCACATCATCATGGGACAGCATGCAACGACGGGCGACGGTGTCATCGCAGCCCTCCAGGTTCTCGCAGCGCTGGTCAGCGCCGGACGTCCTGCGAGCGAAACGCTGCGCTTATTTGAGCCGGTCCCGCAGCTTCTGAAAAACGTGCGTCTCGCACAGGGTGCCAGCGCCGAGACCGTGCTCCAACGCGAAGCTGTGCGTCAGGCCATCGAAGCCTCCGAACAGCGTCTCAACGGCCGCGGACGTTTGCTGATCCGCAAGTCCGGCACCGAGCCGCTGATCCGCGTCATGGCGGAAGGCGACGATGCCGGCGAAGTCACCTCCGTCGTCGATCATGTGATCGACGCGATCAAGCAGGCGGCCGCTTAAGCGGCGATGCGGCGCGAGAACCAGCGCAAGCCGGGGATCAGCACCACCAGCGCCGCGAGTTGCGCGAGCATGAACCCCGGCGCGTCTGCGAGACGGATTCCCGCGAACGTATCTGTCAACGTGCGCGCAACGGTGACCGCCGGGTTCGCGAAGGACGTGGAGGCCGTGAACCAATACGCGCCGCCGATATAGGCCGCGACGGCCGTTGCGGCGACCTGCATCTCATAGCGCAAGCATCCCCAAACGACGCCCAAGAGGCCGGCGGTGGCGATGAATTCCGCGAGCCATTGGCCGCTCCCTGTCCTCATGTGGCTGCTCATCTGTAGGATCGGCAGATTGAACATCGCATGCGCGGCCCATACCCCGATGACGGCGCCGGCCATCTGGGCGGCGATGTAAACGGGCGCCGCCTTCCAATCGAGCCCGCCGACCATGGCCGCTGCCAGCGTCACCACCGGGTTCATATGAGCGCCCGAGACCGGTCCCAGTGTCAGGATGATGACGTAAAGAGCCGCGCTCGTAGCAAGGGCATTCGCAAGAAGGGCGAGGGCGGTGTTCCCGCCCGAGAGCTGCTCTCCGGCGATCCCTGAGCCTACGACGGCGATCAGTAGGAACGCCGACGCGATCAACTCAGCGAGAGCCCGCGCGAAGATCGGCGGGCGGACGGCGGGCGTTGTCACGGCGCGCGCTTTCCGGTCAACGCCGCGAGGCGCATTAATTCCTGCCGGTCCTGTGTCTCCAGCGCGAAGTCCAGAAAGAACCGCACGCGCGTTTCGATGATCCGGAACGCCTGCCGAAAGGCCGCGGCTTGTTCAGCGGGTGAGGAGGTGATGGCGGCTGGATCCGGCAAGCCCCAGTGAGCGGTCACGGGGTGACCCGGCCACACCGGACAGACTTCCCCGGCGGCCGCGTCGCAGACCGTGAAGATGAAGTCCATTTTCGGCGCGTCGCCGCTCGCGAATTCGTCCCAGCTCTTGCTGCGCAGTCCTACCGTCGGCAAACCACTCTGTTCCAGGATCTGAAGGGCCATGGGGTGAACGGCGCCTTTGGGGAAGCTGCCCGCGCTGTAACCTGTGAACGCGCCTTTGCTCAAATGCGTGAGCAAGACTTCCGCAAGGATGCTGCGCGCGGAATTGCCCGTGCACAGGAATAAAACATTTCCGAGATGCTCAGCCACGCGCCGCCTTTGATTTTATGGGTTTTGTTTTCGCAGGCTTGCATAC
>JAIUPE010000100.1:0-10421 GCA_020160875.1 Pseudomonadota bacterium | reverse complement strand
GCATACAGGCACGCAGGACTGGCCGCCGCAGCAGTTCTCCGTCAGATAGGCGATAAGGCCTTTCATCCGGTCAAAGTCGGCCGTTTGGATCAGCCGGCGGCCATCACGCCGCGCCTTCACCAGACCTGCATGCTTAAGCAGCGACAAATGAAACGACAGCGTGGCGCCCGGCATGCCCAGCTTTTCGCCGATCGTGCCGACGGTCAGCCCGGAGGGGCCGGCCTTCACCAGAAACCGGTAGATCTCAAGGCGCGCCTCGTGCGCAAGGGCGGCGAGGGCGGTGACGGAGGATGTCGAGTCCATATTTCTAGTAAAATAGAAATATGGACTCGGTCAAGTCTTCCGCACGGGGTTACGTCTCGCTCAGCCACTCCACCTTGGCGCCATGCGGATGAACTTTCGCAAGCATGCGGTCGTCGCCACCGGGCCAGGTTCTGACGCACAGGGTGAACTTCCCGTCACCGCCCTGTTCCATGCGCATCCAGGAGAAGGGCGCGTCCGTGGCCGCCCGCGCACCGACCGCTTCGGCCTGCGCGGTCACGCGGCGCTTCACGTCGTCTGAAAAGTATTGGAACACGACCGAATGCATCAGTACGCGGTGGACGCCGGCCGATGGCACGGGCGTAAGTGTTTTTTCGATCCATTCGGCGGCATCCATCTTGTCCACGCGCGGGGGATCGGACGCCGCGATCTTCAGCGCGTATCGGATGCGGCGCACGCGTTCCAATTGGTCCGCCCACACATAAGCGAGCAGGCGTTCGCGGCCCGCCGGTGTGCCGATATCCACGGGTGCCTGGTCGACGCCGCGTCGGGCGATGACCCGGACTTTAGCGCGCGGCGGCGAGGGGCCTGTCCAGGCTGGCTCCAGGCGAACCGCGCTGTCCCTCGCGCCCGCCTCCGTGACACCCAAGGTGTAGGTATAACGGTCCAGCATCAAGTTCAGGCCGCCGCTGCTGCCGAGTTCGAATAGCGAGAATGGCAGACCATGATCGGCCGCGAGGGTGAGCAGGCCGGACATCAACACCGCCGAACGGCCGACCTCATTGGTCTGCGGCGGCAAATCCAGCCACGGCATCAGCTCTTTCTCGAAGCGCACGATAATGTCGTCAAGCATGGCGCCGAGGGTCGTGCGGTCCACCGCCAGCGCGGGGGGATACACGGACGTCCAGGCGGGCGCGATGCCGCGTTCGGCCAAGGCGTGCAATCCCGCGACCAGGCGCAAAGCCAGGGCGTCGTGGACAGGTTCGGGGTCTCCAGGCCAACCGAGAGCGCGCGCGCCGATCGCGGTGTCTCGCGACAAGCGTTCACCCAGCAAATCGCACAACTCGGCCGTAAACGGCGCGGCCATATCGCGGCAATAGCGCGCCTGCTCGAAAAAGGACTCGCGAACTTCCGTCTCGGTGTCGGTCATGACGGCATCCCCTTATACGGCGCGAAGCTTGCACCCGCATATTCGCCCCCAGCTATGCAAAGTCCGCGTACGAGATTTGATCCCCTGTGGGGCATCGGTTTATGTTGGGTGTATGACCGACAAAACCAATATACCCGGCCGTGTGCTCATTATCGCTGGTTCTGATTCCGGGGGCGGCGCCGGTATCCAGGCGGATATCAAGACCGTCACCGTGCTCGGCGCCTACGCTATGACCGCAGTCACGGCAATCACCGTGCAGAACACTCAAGGCGTTGCCGCCGTGCATGAGGTCCCGCTCGATATCGTCGCCGGGCAGATCGAAGCCGTGGCCAGCGATATCGGTGCGGATGTGATCAAGACCGGGATGCTCGCATCGCGCCCGATGATCGAAATGGTGGCCGATACGCTCGCGCGCGCCGCCCCCCATGCGCGACGCGTGGTCGATCCCGTGATGCGCGCGAAAGGTGGTCATGTGCTGCTCGCGGAAGACGCGGCTCAAGCGCTGGTGCAGCGTCTGGTGCGCGGCGCCGCCGTGGTCACCCCGAACCTCCCAGAAGCCGAAGTGCTCACGGGGCGCGCGATCAAGACCGTCGCGGATATGGAAGGAGCCGTGGAGGCTTGCCGCGCCCTAGGCGCCGAGGCTGTTCTCCTGAAGGGCGGCCATCTCGAAGGCGCCGATCTCCTTGATCTTCTCATCACCGGCGACAAGGTCATCCGGTTCGAAGACACGCGTATCGACACCACCTCGACTCATGGCACGGGCTGCACGCTGGCATCGGCGATCGCTGCCGGCCTTGCACGCGGGGCTTCGCTCGTGGAGGCGGTGACGGCCGCCCGCGCCTATGTGCGCGGCGCGATCCTCAGCGCGCCGCGTCTTGGCCACGGCCACGGGCCTCTCAACCACGGGCACGTTTTAGGGAGTAGCTAATCCGCGAGATCATTTTTTTTGAGGGCACGGACTGAGGCAGGGATGATCTTACTCATGGGGTCGCGTTATGAGCATTGATCAAGGTCTCGCTCCACGATGAGGAGACCGCCGTCGTTACGGATCGCGGGTGTGGGGCCGGCCGGCGCCTCGGGCTGAATTTTACCGCGCGCGATGAGGCAGTAGCTAGCGTGATCCTCCGCCCTGTTCGGAGCGTGCATTTCGAGAGCACTAAGCCGGACCACATCGGACCCTTCTTCGAGGTCGCTCAGCCCGGCATATTCGGTGAATATGACTTCGATGTCGGAAAAATGGGACTCAACGGCCTTTATCGAAGCGTCCAACGTCGGAAGTTCATTCTGGATGAAGAGTGAGCCGCCACGGCGCACGCGCTGCGCAAGGCGTTCGATCACGTCCGGATAGGTTTCAACGTATTGGAGCGTGTAGGTGCTGACGCATACGTCCATCGGGCCCAGGAACGAAAAGTCACGCTCCAGCGTCATCAAATAGACAGCCATCGGACCTGTACGCTTTATCGGGCGCGAATGCTTGAACCCGTCAAAATACTCCGATCGGTGTTTTGTGATTCCGACATATTCACCTGGAAACATCCACCTGTTCCGGAATTGGCCGGTGCCTGCATCAAGGCCGCGGGCCGGATTTGCCGTCTCGAGATGGCGATAAAGTAAATTGAAAGCGCAGTTCTTTAACGGGGTTCGCGCGAGCGGAAAGGGCAGAAGCTCGATGCGCGGTTTGCGCCCGTCGATCTTGATTGGCATGGACGAATAGTGACCCTTTAACACCGGCATTTTTATGCGGTCGATAAGACCAGATTTGAGAGTGCCTTGCTAGACGATTCGCAGGTCGGAGATGAAAGGCCATTAGGGAGCATTTGCGGGCGAAAAAATAGCCTCGGGGCTTTCGCTCAATCTGCGAGGACATTCTTGCGGGGCGGCGTTAATTGTTTTAGGACCGAAACGAACACAAAATCTGAAAAGCAATGACGGGTTCATCATTTCTAGTCGCATCGCGTGGCCATATGGCAACCACCTGGTTGACCCATGCGTTGAATGCGTTGCCGTCGACCCTCGCGATCCACGATGGCAAACCGATCCCGGTGGACTACAGCAAGCCATTGTCTCGGCAACTTTCTTCCTTGCGTGAAGCGCAGCCCGGCCTCGCGCGGTATGGCTTGGTTCACTCGGTGAATGGGACATCCCTGTTCTATGCTTATGCGCAGAAGGATCTCGTGCCTGGACATGTCAGGACCGCGCAACTTTGTCGCAATCCCATCATGCTCGCGGAATCAATGGCGGCCGTGACAACGCGTGACTGGGTGAAGGATTTGAAGTTTCAAAAATGGTCGCAGGGGATGTGTGCATCGGTCCTGCAGGGACGGCTCAATAAAGTGGCGGTGGACTGGCCGGCCAGCGTGAAGGCGCCGATCGCCGCGAACGATGAGGCCGCGATTTCAAGATTGATTGGGATTTGGAACCGGACATTGCTGGAAGCTACTGATCTGATGTTCTGCTCCGGCATACATCAACTCCTGGCCGAACGCGGCAACAAGCCCGAGGAGGCGCATCCGATCTTCCGTTTCGAAGATTATACGTCGGATCGTTCGGCTTTCGGGGCGCTATGCAATCATGTCGCGGGCGAAGCGTTGGATTCTCCCGCGCTAGATGCCGCCTTTGCGACGCCGGCGGCCAATCGCCATCGCTCATCCGTGGTGACGGATCCGGACGAGGTCTATAGAGACTGGACGCCGGCCGAGCGCGATATGTTCAATACGATTGCGGTCGTGACCGGCTTGGCGGCTTATTTTGAAAGCCGCGGATTGTATAAAATCACTTTCGTTTGGAGCGAGAGACCCGTTTCCTACACGGGGTCACAGGCGCAATCCATTCAAGGTGTGCCGTTCAATGTTGCCGCTATTATGGCAAAATGAGGCGAGTCCGGCAGCCATAGCTGAGAGCGAACGAAAGTCGGAGCGCACGAGATGCCAGCTGAAATCTCCGCGGAGACAATCGCGTTATTGTCAAAGCTTGTGGCGGGCTCAAAATTTCAAGAGGCCGCGAAAATTTGTGAAAGACTGACCGCTGCATCGCCCGACGATGCAAGAGGTTGGCGCACACTCCTTAAATGCTATGTCGAACTTGGCGAATTTCGCCGAGCGTTTTTGACAATGGACCGGATGCTAGAGCGGCATCCGTGGGAAGAGCTCTATTGTTTCCGTACGTACTTTGGCGTTGACGGCTACCTGGGAGTCGAGCTTCAGCGCCGCCGCGACTTTACATATTTTTTGCTGACGGTCGTGATAGGCGTTTGCATCGCTGAGATTGGCGGACGATTTGGTCCTATCGCGGCGCTGTTCTCCTTGGCTGGCTGTGTCGTTCTGGCGCTGCTTGTGGAGCTCGGCGCGCGAGCAAGAGCTGGTTGCCGTTTCGGTTTGCGGGGCGAGGGGGTGCTTGCGCCCTTTGGAAAGGCGAACCCATTTGTTTTTTATGTCGCTGACAGTCAGCTCTATAAGTATGACGACATCTTCGGCTTTCACTACGTCGCCCAGCAAAAGTGGGTTCAAGTCGCGGTCGGGCAGGATGGAATAATCGACCGACGCCGTCTGTCCAGCGACCGTCACGGTAATCTTCATCCCACCGATGAGGAGTTTGAGTCGCACACGTTGAATATCGCCGTAATCGGTGATTCCTTTACTGCCTTCCAGGCAACGGCGACCAATACGCGGGTGCTGAGAACGTCGAGTGGCCGTACATTATGAAGGTTTTTCTCGATCAGGAAATCGGTGTCGGCAAAACGCGAGTCATGAATTTCGGGCGCGTCTCGAACGGTATTTTACAGATGATGAAGTCGGCGGCGCAAAAAGCGACCGAGCTAAAACCCGATTTGCTGATTATTGCGTTCTTGACGCGCGATATGGAGCGTCCGCTGCGCTATGTATCGCCTCTCAATATTGCCGGCACGATACGGCAGTATATGCATCACGAACGCGACGAGCTTCCGGATTTCTTGCGGGCGCAGGAAATGGGTCAGATAGATGCCCGTGCGGCGCAAGAGCTCGGCAGCGACGAGGAAGTGGACTTTTTAAGAGACGTCCGCGCGCGCTATGCGACGGTTTTGCGGCGTCTCAGCGGAAGGATGTTCCGGCTTCGTGATATGCATCGTAGTGTCTTATTGGATGAATTGGTGACCGGAACGGTGTTCACGGCTTTCGACTTGCCGCCCCTGGATTACAAGCCGACGATTCGATCGATCGACGTGACGAGCTACGATCAGAATTCCGAATTTCAGGAAATTTTTGACACACTGAACGCGTGTGACGTTCCGGTGATTTTTGTGCATTTGCCGGAAGCGCAAGAAATGAAGACCAAAACCTTCGTTCCCCACTCCGCCGTCGGCGGACAACTGCTCGGCAGCTTTAAAAAGTTGATTAAGAAGCCGGTTTATTTCCTGTCGCAGTACATCGATTTGCCGCCGGAGGAGATCGACAAAAAATTCGATCACACCGATTATGACTTTCACCCATCCTTGTGGACGAAAACCGTCTATGCGGATCTCATCACACAGCTTGTTTTGAACGAGTGCAAGGCCAACGAAACGATGCGCTCGAAAGCCGGATTAAACAATGTGGCCTAAGTCGGAACTTCGGGTTTTTGGCGCCTGCATCGCGGCGATATGCGGGGCTTTCACCGGCCTGACCTATGTTCTGGCGGGCTTCGTCCCCTATTTCGCGCTCGGCCTAGCGGGGGCGATGCTGCTTCTGACGGCGCTTCGACCCGAAACGCTGACAATTCCCTACGAATATTGGCATCGGCTGCGAAGCTGGGGCTAAAGGCCCGCCGCCGCGCTCTCAGGCTGCTTCCCCAGCGAATCCATGGCCTTGGCCCGCATTGACGGGGGCCAGGCCTGGTTTCTACACTCCGCCTCTTTTTGGCGGGGGAAAAGAACGCCAAGTGCCCCGCCTTCCCTGGGGAAGGATGTCATCACTCAATGTCCGCTGTTCAGAAGCCCTCTACCCGTCCGGCTCGTAATCACTTTTCGTCCGGTCCGTGCGCGAAGCGTCCCGGTTGGTCCCTCGACGCACTGAAGGACGCGCTGGTCGGGCGTTCGCACCGCGCGAAGCCGGCGAAGGCCCGCATCAAGCAGGTCATCGACAAGACGCGCCAGATCCTCGGCGTGCCCGCCGATTACCGCATCGCTATCGTGCCCGCGTCCGACACCGGCGCGGTCGAAATGATGCTCTGGTCCGTGCTCGGCGCCCGGCCGGTGGACATGCTCGCCTGGGAAAGCTTCGGCGAAGGCTGGGTCACGGATGTCGTGAAACAGCTCAAGCTGAAAGACGCCCGCGTCATCAAATCCGACTACGGTAAGCTGCCGAATCTCAAGGACGTGAACTTCGACAACGACGTCGTCTTCACCTGGAACGGCACGACCTCCGGCGTCCGCGTGCCGAATGGCGATTGGATCCCGGCGGACCGTAAAGGCCTCACGATCTGCGACGCCACCTCGGCCGTGTTCGCCATGGACATGCCCTGGAGCAAGCTCGATGTCGTCACCTACTCCTGGCAGAAGGTGCTGGGTGGTGAAGCTCAGCATGGGATGTTGATCGTTTCCCCGCGCGCCGTTGAACGCCTCGAGAACTACACGCCGCCCTGGCCGATGCCCAAGATCTTCCGTCTCACCTCCAAGGGTAAGCTCAGCGAAGGCATCTTCGAGGGTGATACCATCAACACCGTCTCGATGCTCTGCGTCGAGGACGCGGTGGACGGTCTCAACTGGGCCGAAAGCGTCGGGGGGCTCAAGGGCCTGATCGCGCGCTCGGAAGCCAATCTCAAGGCCATGAGCGATTGGGTTGCGAAGAACCCGTGGATCGCTTTCCTCGCCGAAGACGCGGCCTCGCGTTCCTGCACTTCGATCTGTCTTCGCATCACCGCGCCATGGTTCACGTCGCTGCCGGCCGACAAGCAGGCCGAAGCGGCGAAGAAGCTCGCGGGCCTTCTGGAGAAAGAGGGTGTGGCGATGGACGTCGCCAGCTACCGCGACGCTCCGCCGGGTCTTCGCATCTGGGGCGGCGCGACCGTGGACACCGCCGACATCCAGGCGCTCTTGCCGTGGATCGAGTGGGCGCACGCTGAAGTCCAGTCCGCGTAGGTATCGTGACCGAGCAGGGACTTCCGCGCTCGGAGGAAAGCGCCGGCGTTACCTATGCCGTCGGCGCTTATCTGCTTTGGGGCGTCCTGCCGCTCTACTGGCATCTCGTGCATGAGGTGCCGGCGCTCGAGATGACGGCGCATCGCACGCTGTGGTGCGTCGTTTTTCTGGGCTTCATAACGGTGATCCGCGGCCGGGTCGGCGAAATCGGTGCCATCTTACGTACGCCGGTGACACGTTGGACGCTTACGGCGACCAGCGCGCTCATCACCGTCAATTGGTTCCTCTTCATGTATGCTCTGGTCACTGACCAAGTCGTTGAGTCATCTCTCGGCTATTACATGACGCCCGTCCTCAATTTTGCGTTCGGGATTTTGCTTATGCGCGAGCGCCCCTCACGGTTGCGCATGTTCTGCATCGGGCTTGCCACCTGCGGCGTGCTTGTTCAGCTCTTCGCCTTTGGCCGTCTCCCGTGGCTCGCTCTCGGTCTGGCGGTCACGTTCGGCCTGTACGGTTATTTTCGAAAGAAAGCACCGGTCGCCGCGATGGATGGACTCTTGGTCGAAACGGGACTGGCGGTGCCGGCTGCGATCGCGCTCCTTGTGTGGTGGCACGTCCACGGGACGGGACTGTTCTTAATTGGAAACGTGAAGCGTGATGCGCTTCTTGTTCTCGGCGGCGCGTTTACGATCACGCCGCTGGCTCTGTTCGCCGCCGCCATGCGCCGCGTGCGTATGACCACCATGGGCTTTCTTCAGTACATGGCGCCGACCATCTCGCTTTTGGCGGCCGTGTTCATTCTGGGCGAACCGTTCGACCTTAGCGATCTCGTGTCCTTCGGTTTTATCTGGGCCGCGATCGCCATCGCGATTTTCGACAGTTTGACGCCGAAAGCGCCGGGGACGCCTAACGCCGCGTAAGGGTTGGTATCGTTTTCGAATTCTCTGGGAGGGGATAGTGAGATGGCTAAGCCGAGAGTGTTGATCAGCGATAAGTTGAGTCCGGCCGCGGTTGAAATCTTCAAGACCCGCGGTGTCGAAGCCGATGTGAAAACGAACCTTACGCCTCAGGAGCTGGTGGCGATCATCAAGGACTATGACGGTCTCGCCATCCGTTCCAACACCAAGGTCACCGCCGAAGTGCTGGCGGCCGCGTCGAACCTGAAAGTGGTCGGCCGCGCCGGGATCGGGGTCGACAATGTCGATGTCGACGCCGCCACCGCGCGCGGCGTCGTGGTGATGAACACGCCGTTTGGGAACGCCATCACCACTGCCGAGCATGCGATTTCGATGATGATGGCGCTCGCCCGGCAGATTCCAGCGGCCAACGCCTCTACCCATGCTGGCAAGTGGGAGAAGTCGAAATTCATGGGCGTCGAGCTGTTTGGGAAAACACTCGGTGTCATCGGTTGCGGTAATATCGGCTCCATCGTCGCCGACCGCGCGCTGGGCTTGAAGATGAAGGTGCTGGCCTTCGACCCTTATCTCTCCGAGGAGCGCGCCCGCGATCTTGGCGTCGAGAAAGCGGACCTCGAGACCATCTACGCCCGCGCCGATTTCATCACCCTGCATACGCCGCTCACGGACGGCACGCGTAATCTTATCGACGCGAAGTCCATTGCCAAGATGAAGAAGGGGGTGCGTATCGTGAACTGCGCCCGTGGCGGGCTCGTTGTCGAAGCCGACATTAAGACCGCGCTCGAATCCGGCCATGTTGCCGGCGCGGCCTTTGATGTGTTCGAGGAGGAGCCCGCGAAGTCCAATATCCTCTTTGGGATGGAGAACGTGGTCTGCACCCCGCATCTCGGCGCGTCGACCAACGAAGCGCAGGAGAACGTCGCGCTTCAAGTCGCCGAGCAGATTTCCGACTATCTCCTGACCGGTGCCGTCTCCAACGCGCTCAACATGGCCTCGGTGTCGGCGGAAGACGCGCCGCGCCTGCGCCCCTACATGAAGCTCGCCGAGGAACTCGGCAGCTTCGCCGGCCAACTGGTCAGCTCAGGCCTCAAGGCGATTACCATCGAATACGCCGGTCATGTCGCCGAGTTGAATACCCGTCCGCTGACGGCCATCGCGCTCAAGGGCTTGCTCGGTCCGCTCATGGAAAGCGTCAATATGGTCAACGCGCCCATGATCGCGCGCGAGCGCAATATCAAGGTGACCGAGGTCAAACAGGGCGAGCACGATCTCTATCACACGCTCATCACGCTCCAGGTCGTGACGGACAATCAGACCTCGACCGTCTCGGGCACGCTGTTCGGTAGCATGCCGCGCGTGGTCGATCTTGATTCCATCCATATCGAAGCCGAGGTCGGCCCGCATATGCTGTTTGTCGCCAACAACGACAAGCCCGGCTTTATCGGCGCGCTCGGCACGGTGCTGGGGCAGTCGGGGGTCAACATCGCGTCTTTCCATCTCGGCCGGACGCGTTCGGGCGGCGACGCCATCGCACTCCTGAAGCTGGATCAGGCGGTAACCGACGACGTGCTGGCCAAGGTTAAAACCCTGCCACATGTCCGGCAGGCCAGGAGTCTCGCCTTTTAGTCGCGAATTTTAGGTCTTCCTTTCGGTGTCGGGCGACGTGCTAGACTTTTCCCATGGTCACGCCGTCGCCCGCCCTTCGCGAAGAGCTTTTTCAATTGGAACTCCAGCAGATCGCGCTGAATGCGCGTATGCGCAACGGGGTGGTCTGGGCCTTCATCGGCATTTCCATCTGCCGGGGTATTTACGAATACTACCTTCATGGCATGGATCAGCTTGAGGCGGCGCTCCTGTATGCCTTCCTGCCGGCCAGCCTCCTGGGCCTCATGGGCTTCCCCCTGGTGCGTTATTACGCCCGGAAAGCCGAGGAAAAGGTGCGCGCGAAATTCGCGGAGCAGCCCCGCAGAGCCCCCTATAAATAGCTTTCTTGGCGTCGGGA
>JAIUPE010000099.1 GCA_020160875.1 Pseudomonadota bacterium | reverse complement strand
GCCTTTGATTCCTATCTACCGGCCTTCGCGGCCTTGTTACCGGGACTGACACAGGCCTGGGACGAACTCCCCGCCGAGGATCCGCGCCGCGCAGCTTTGGCCGAACCCATCACGTTGCTGCGCGCATGGGATTACCGCTGGGGATATGACTCCACCGCCACGAGTCTCGCCGTATTCTGGGGCGATCAGCTATGGCGCGATGTCGGCAGTTTCGCGCAGGCCGAACGCATGAATGTGCCAACCTATATCGAAAAGCGCGTTTCGCCTGAAGACAAAGTCAAAGCCCTTGCGGCCGCAGTCGATACGCTGCGTCGGGACTTTGGCGATTGGCGTACGCCGTGGAGCGCGATTAACCGCTTTCAACGCCTCGATGATGCGATCAAGCCGCACTTCGACGACACAGCCGAGTCCTTCCCGGTCCCCTTTACGTCCGCGCAGTGGGGCAGCCTTGCCTCCTTCGGCGCACGGACGTGGCCCGGCACCAAACGCTACTATGGGACCAGCGGAAATAGTTTCGTCGCCGTGGTCAGCTTCGGACGGCGCGTGAAAGCCATGGCGGTGATGGCCGGCGGACAAAGCGGAGATACGGCCTCACCGCATTTCGCCGATCAAATTAGTAATTACGCCGAAGGCCGGTTGCGGCCGATCTATTTCTATCCGGATGAGCTGGAAGGCCATATCGCGAAGCGTTATCGGCCGGGTTAAACGGACATTCAGACTGGAGGACGACCGTGCTTGGAAGAAAATTCATTTTGCTTGCGGCCGTCCTAGTTACCGGCGGCGTTTCGGTGTTGTCGGCGGCGGAGCCGCCGCGGGCGGTTATACTGAAACCCGCGCGCGTGTTCGACGGTGTGGACGGAAAAGTCCATACCGGATGGCAAGTGCTAGTGGAAGGCGAGCGCATTGTCGCTGTCGGACCCAATCTCAGCGCGCCCTCCAGCGCCGAGATCATCGAACTGCCCAACGAAACCCTGATGCCCGGCATGATCGAAGGGCACACGCATTTATTCCTGCATCCTTACAACGAGACGAGCTGGGACGATCAGGTCCTCCATGAACATCTCGCTCTGCGCACCGCGCGCGCTGTGGCGCAGGCAAAGGCCACGCTCCTCGCTGGCTTCACCAGCGCGCGCGACCTTGGGACCGAAGGCGCCGGTTACGCCGACGTCGGCCTGAAGATGGCGATCAATCAGGGCATCATACCGGGGCCACGCCTGAGCGTCTCAACGCTGGCCATCGTCGCGCTCGGCGCCTATGGCCCAAAGGGTTTCGAGCCCGGCGTCACCGTGCCGCAGGGCGCCGAAGAAGCCTCCGGCGCCGACGGCATCGTGGCGGCCGCGCGGCGGCAGATCGCGGCAGGCGCCGATTGGATCAAACTCTACGCCGACTATCGTTGGGGACCGGGCGAGGAGAGCCGCCCGACCATGAGTCTCGACGAAGTCAAAGCCGCCGTCGCCGCCGCGCACGATGCGGGACGCCTCGTCGCCGTTCATGCGGGAACCGCCGAAGGCATGCGCCGCGCCATCGCAGCCGGCGCCGACACCATCGAGCATGGTTATGGCGGCACGCCGGAAATCTTCGCCGCGATGGCCGCGAAAAACATCGCCTATTGCCCCACCCTGGCGGCCTCGGACTCCGTCGCGCGCTACCGGGGCTGGAACGGGAGCGAACCGGCGCCGGACGCCGTCATCCTCGCCCGCAAGGCGTTTGCCGCCGCGCTCAAAGCCCGCGTGCCGATGTGCATGGGTGGCGACGTCGGCGTCTTCGCACACGGCCAAAACGCGTGCGAGATGGAGCTGATGGTGGCGGGAGGCATGAGCGCCGCTGACGTCTTGATCGCGGCGACGTCGGGAAATGCGCGCGCTTTCAAACTCGACACGCGCCTCGGCGCCATCCGCGCGGGTCTTCTCGCCGACCTCGTGGCTATCGAGGGCGACCCCACCGTCGATGTCAGCGCGGTGCGGAAAGTGAAGATGGTGATGAAGGGCGGCGCGCGGATTCAGTAACGCTTGCGCGGCCCGTAATATCCATTCGAGACGGAAAGCTCATATGAACGCCACACGAAAGATCACCGCGCTTTTGATCGCGAAACCCGGTAAGACGGCCGAATTGGAAACCCTGATTCGCGGTATGGTCGCTCCTTGCCGCGCCGAGGCCGGCAACATCCGCTGGGATATTTGGCAGGATCGTGACGATCCGGGCCGTTTTGTCCTCGATGAGCTTTACGTGGACGACAGTGCCATCGCGGCTCACCGCGCGAGTGCGCATTTCCTCGCATATGCGAGTCGAATTGGCGAGTTGGCGGATCGGACCCCAATCATCTCAAAACCGTTCGAGGTGGAGAGCGCGGACTAATAAGCCGCTTGGCCGGCGGCTTTAATACGTTGGATCCGCACTTCACTGATGAAAGGCATCATCTCAATATTGTACGCAAGCCACCCGGACATGTTGGTTGATGAATGACACGGCGGCGTGCCCATATGGCGCTAAGGCTTAAGGTTAGTGCGGTGCAGAAGCCCGTTGCATAGTCAGACAGGGCTATAAACAGCATGACAGCTGCTTCTACAGATCCCGATAATGGCGCAACTTAAACAAAGATGCCGCCACATCATTAACGTAACGGAATGACGCCTGGCGCAACCGTCATCACGTCTTGCCATTCGGGATGCGTCTCGTATCGCGCGCGGACATAGGGACAGTATGGGATAATTTTGAAGGCGTGCGCCCGGGCATCTGCGATCAGGTAATCAACGAGCGCCGCCGCCGCGCCGGTTCCTTTGAGACTGTTTGGCACGACAGTGTGGTCCGCGCTGATAAGGTTGGCGCCCCGATGCGTGAAGACGAGCTCGCCCTCGGCGTCGATCCCGCCGACGCTTACGACGTATCGGCCTCGCTGACCGTCATCTTCTTTCTTAATTGTGATCTCACTCATGCTGACTTCCGTTGAAATCTAAATCTGATTACTCAGGCGAAGCCGAGTCTTCGTCTGAGTATGATGCGGGCAGCGGTTATGCCCTAGCGGAATCGAGCCGCTCCTTGTTTGCCACCACCTCTTGCGCCTTGCCATAGGATTCGATGAGCAATTGATAGGGCGGGAAAATAAGTGTGTAGAGTTTCGCCCATTCCTGAGCATCCTCACTCGGAATTATCCCAGGCATTGATCTCGCCCTTTCGCGCAACGTATTTCGCATGGGGGCAATCTGATGAATCTCCGGGATCAGTGGTCCAGTCGGACCCTGCGGCACGGACACAGTGGTGATCAAGGGCATCTTTGTAAGTGTCGCCATCTTCGCCAGTGCCGTCGCATGGTTTCTCAATGCCGGCATCGGCATGTCGGCCACGGTCTGAAACAAGCCGCTTTAATGATCAATCAGAAGCATAACCGCGTCGTTGGGATCAATGACGGGGTGCGCGCCGGTCCGCTTCGCTTGCAGGTCAACATCGGTATAAGCCTCTGATATAATGAATTTTCCCTTACACCTCGTCGATGTTGAAGGGCCCCAGCGCGTTGCCGCACTGGGGTATCGCAGTCACTCGGTCCGGTCGTAGGAGAACTGAATGCCGGCGGTGCCGCCGGTTTCGATAAATAGATTCATGAATGCAGGCACGGTCCTGGTACGCGTCCAGTCGCGCTGCAATTCGCAAAACAGCTGTGGAACACTGATCATCTTGCCGCCCGCCTGCTCGATGCGGCGCAGAGCCGCTTCGTGAGCTGCCACCGAGGTACCGCCGACAGCATCGACCACGACATAAACTTCGTAGCCCTCCTTGAGCGCATCCAGCGCAGGGAATGTGAGGCACGCCTCTGTCCAGAGGGCCGTCATAATCAATTTTTTGCGGCCCGTTGCAACCACGGCCTGTTTGAATTCGATATCCTCCCAGCTGTTTATCGTTGTGCGATCGATAGTGGGATAAGACTTCAGGGCTTTCTGAATTTGCGGGATCGGCGGTTTGTTGAGACCCGTCTTCACGTTGACGGTCGAATGGATGATGGGCAACTCATAGGCAACAGCCGCTTTGGAGGCGCCCACGATATTGTTGATCAGTAGTTGCCGGTCCATTGAGGCGATGGAGTTCACTTGTACCGGCTGATAGTCGATAATGATGAATGCTGAATTCTGTGGCGTGAGAAGATGGTCGGCTTTTGGATCGCGAATGGCTTCACTTGTCATGACAGTCTCCCTGTGTTGTTGAACCACCAGAAAAGATGGAGGTTCGAGCGGCAGAAACCTCTCGAACCTCCCGAGATCAAGCCGCTGCGATATGCCCGAAGCGACCATTGTTGAAATCTTCAATCGCCGCACGAATTTCCGCATCGCTGTTCATCACGAACGGACCGTACCCGACCACCGGCTCGCCAAGCGGTTCACCGGTCAATACGAGCACGGTTGCGTCACCATCGGCGCGGATAGTGACCTTGGAACCGTCGCGCGATAGCAACAACATTTCAGCTTCACCTGCGTTCTCATTATCGCCGACTGTGATGCGGCCGGACAAACCGACAAGGGCGCTGGTATGTCCTTCGGGCAGATCAAGGGGCAACGATGACCCGGCCGACAGCCGCAGGTCCCAGACATTGATCGGCGAATGGGTCCGCGCGGGACCTAAGATCCCGCCGAATGCGCCGGCGATCACTCGCGCCTTGCCTGCATTGTCAGGCAGGCCGACCACCAGAATATCCGCCGACGTGATCGCCTGATATCCAGGCGCGGACATCTTGTCCTTGGCCGGGAGGTTCACCCAGAGCTGGATCATGCGGAACGCTCCCCCCGACTTCGTGAACCCCGGAGAATGAAACTCCTCATGCAGGATACCGCTCGCCGCGGTCATCCATTGCACCTCACCCGGACCAATGATGCCGCCCTGGCCGGTGGAATCGCGGTGGCTGACCTCGCCTTCATAGACGATGGTTACCGTCTCGAAGCCACGATGCGGGTGTTCTCCCACGCCGCGCCGCTCGGCTGCCGGCTCGAAATAATGTGGACCCGCAAAATCGAGCAGCAGGAACGGGCTGATGTCCTCGCCAAGCGAATTGTAAGAAAACAGCGACCGCACCGGAAAGCCGTTGCCGACCCAGTGGCGGTTTTGATTGCTGTAGCGACCAAGAATTTTCTTCATGATTGCAATGCCTCAGATTGTGGCGTGTCCTATGTCTTGGATGAATAATAGGTCTCGGTCCCCTTCGCCGGTAGGTTGCCAATACGAACTCTCCGTCCTACTGATGCAACAATGCTAGACCTCAACGACCTCGCGTATTTTGTAAAAGTTGTGGAGCACCAAGGCTTTGATCCCGCGGCCCGCGCGCTCGGGTTGCAAAAATCCAAGCTCAGCCGCCGCGTTGCAGCATTGGAAGACCGCCTGGGGGCACGCTTGATCCAGCGCAACACCCGGCATTTCACCGTCACCGACGTCGGTCACTCTTATTACCAGCACTGCCGCGCCATGCTTTCCGAAGCCGAGGCCGCCGAGGATGTTATCGGCGCGCTGCGCGCCGAACCGGCAGGCCTTATCCGGGTTGCCTGTCCGCCCGGCCTCATCGCCTATCGCATGGGTGCGGCGATCGCGGCCTTTATGGCTGCGCATCCGAAAACCGAAATCCAGCTCAAAGCTTTCAGCCGTAAGGTAGACGTCATCCGCGAGGGCTTCGACGTCGCCATTCAGCTTGAAGCACCGCAGATCAATTCAACCGAATTGATGATGCGCAAGCTGGGTGAAGTCAGTCAGTGCTTGGTGGCAGCGCCGAAGTTACTCGCCGCGCGGACGCCACCGGTCAGTCCCTCCGAACTTTCAAACCTGCCCGCCATCTCAATGGGAAAGAATTTTGCCCCCAGCGAGCCCGAACGCATTGAATGGCAGCTCCTTCATACGGATGGTTCAATGGTGAGTATTTCCATTCGCCCACGTTTTGTCAGCGACGACCTTGCCGGTCTGCGCGCCGCCGCGCTGGCCGGCATTGGACTCGCGCAAATGCCAAATTTGATGATCGAGGATGATTTAACAAGCGAGAGGCTCGTCACGGTTCTGCCCCAGTGGCGCTCACCAAATTTTTCGGTCTTTGCCGTATTCCCGTCGCGGCGCGGTCTCCTGCCTTCGGTGAGAGGTCTGATCGACCATTTAGCCGGAGATTGTGATCCTTACAAAAGCGGAACCACCGCAGCAACTTCGCCAATCAGTGTGTAAGTATTCGCGCCCTTGTCCTTCACCAAATCTGAACGTCAGAAACGGCCCGAGAACATTTCTACACTTGCGAGACACTGACGATATTGGGTCACGCGTTTCATAAACTCGCCACGCCTCAAATTTCTGACCCGCCAGGACTTCAACTGGGACCCAGACCGCTACGCGCAAACCTGCTCTAGCCAATTAAGCCACAGACCCCGCCTTGCCGCTGGATGAGGACCGCACGCGCTCCAAACATTCGCATTCGCTTTCGTGGAATTGCGGCGAATAAAAAATGACCCGCGTCTTTTCAGGCGGCGGCCATAATCTTGTGAACGCTTCCGAGGCTTAGTTGTCGAAGGCTCTGATCGTGGCATCGCGCAAGCTGCCGTCGATAGCGGTATCGCGTGGCTGCACCGCGTTCTTGTCCTCGATGAAATCGCCGAGATGACAACCTTCAGCGTCGCCGACCGGCGTTTCGAGGAAGATCGGTTCCTTGAGTCAAAGCCGCGATCTGGCGTTTCATCCTTTACCGCACATCGTGGTGAGAGCCAGACAAACGCCAGTGCGCTTGTCCGCGCGCAATTCCCAAATCAATCCTTCGGGCCAATCGCTTTTTCCTTTAATACTGGATCTGCTTTTATCACACTCAAATAGAGCTAAACTGCTTCAACAATAGCAGCCCAGGCGGGGGAATTGGCTCTTTGACACTCGACCAATTTATTCTTTTTGCGCTTCTCGGAATTATCCTCGCATTTCTGCTGTGGGGGCGGCTCCGATATGACCTCGTGGCATTCTCGGGATTATTAATTGGGGTCGCACTGGGCGTGATTCCGCAGGAACAGGCGTTTTCGGGCTTTTCCAACCCGGCGGTTGTTATCGTGGCGCTTGTCCTGATTGCCTCAAAGGCGTTCGAGAACAGCGGCGCACTCGCCCTCATCATGCGCTGGCTGGGCTCCGAAAACCGCTCCATCACAAAACATATTGCCCTGACGAGCGGCATTGCAGGCAGCTTGTCGGCGGTGATCAACAATGTCGCCGCATTGGCCCTCCTTATGCCATTGGATATTGCTGCAGCCCGTAAGGCGAATCGTCCTCCGGGCTTGACCCTCATGCCTCTTGCTTTCGCCAGCATCCTAGGCGGCATGGTGACCCTGATTGGAACGCCTCCAAATATCATTGCTTCGACCATCCGGGCCGAACGCTTAGGGGCTCCCTACAGCATGTTTTCGTTTGCTCCGGTTGGGCTAGCCGTAGCCATCGCCGGAATCCTATTTGTTTCCGTCGTAGGATGGCGACTGGTTCCCCGCCGCGAAGACAAGAGCGCCACTCTCCTGCAAGACGCGTCCTTCAAGGCCGAGCTCGTCGTGCCGGAGGACTCCCCCTTCGTCGGGCAAGTCGTCGCGGATCTCGATGAATGCGCAGCGAACGCCGACGTAATTGTCTTGGGTGTCATTCGAGACGACTCTCGCAAATACGCGAAAGCTCGAAGCATGCAACTGCGTCCACGAGATCATCTCATCATCGAGGGTTCGGGCGAGGCGATTGCCTCCTTCATAAAAGCGGCAGGTCTTAGCGAACCCGCCGATCAGAGTGAAGAGCTCAAAGCCATCGCGCGTTCGGCCCAGCCACTAGCGGACGAGGAAAAGGCCCCGCCCGCTACGCAGAGACCGCAGATCATGGAAGCGGCCGTACCTTACGACTCGCGCCTCATTGGCCACTCTGCTCGCGGTTTTGACTTGCGACGGCGTTACGGGCTGACTCTTATTGGAATAGCGCGCGGCGCCTCCATCTCTCACGGCCAAGTACGAGATAGAACGATTGAGGCTGGAGACGTTCTGTTATTGGCCGGCCCGAGCGCCACGATCTCCGCATCAATTGGCACCCTTGGACTCATACTTATCAGTAGAGTTGAAGTAGGCTCGCCCCGCCCCATGCATATTGCGATCACGCTGGCTCTATTTTTCGGGGCGCTTCTCGCGGCAAGCACGGGGATCGTTTCATTTGCGGTCGCGCTCGCCGTGGCTGTTGCCGGGTATGCGGCCTTCGGCATCGTCCCGGCACGGGAGCTCTATTTGCAGATCGATTGGTCCGTGATCGTAATGCTGGCCTCCTTGATTCCGATTGGCGCCGCTTTTGATGGAACGGGTGGAACCGCGCTTATTGCGAGCGCTATCGCCGGAATCAACACGGGCGGCAATCCGATCATTGCCCTCGTACTGGTCACCGTCATTACGATGACGCTTTCCGACGTTCTCAACAACGTGGCAACGATTGTCATCATGGGCCCCGTCGCGATTGAACTCGCCGATACTGTCGGCGCGAACCCGGATGCATTCTTAATGGCGACGGCGCTGGCCGCTTCGTGCGCTTTTCTTACGCCAATTGGGCATAAGAATAACACCCTCATCATGGGCCCAGGCGGATTTCGCTTTGGCGATTATTGGCGCCTCGGCATTTGCGTTGAGCTAATAGTCCTGGCTGTCGGAATTCCGATGCTGCTGGTCGTTTGGCCGTTGTGATCGCCCAATGGCGAAAGCCGATATGCAACGGCACCGCTATGGATACGCTTCTGCCTTGAAGGTGCAAAAAGCCATTTGGCGCGGGCTTATAGCAATAAGCTGATACCAAGCCCAAAAGTCAGGAGGATCATCGAACTTATGATCCAGCACGCGACGTGCGCGGGATCGCGGAAATAACGTATTACCGCGGCGCGATGAAAATTGATCCCTCGCATGATTTTTTCACCTCCTAATATTGCGGCTCGCATAAGGGAGGATTTGTGCGAGCCACGGTCGCACGCCCGCGACCTAAGTGCCCGGCTCCACGCATATAAACACTACACTCAATATGGTGTCGTTTCGCCGGGATGCAACCCATGCTCCGTCTTGGCGTAACGCCGCATTCGCCTTTGGGCGCGACGATATTGATGGGTGCGCTTAAAATCGGCCGTCCGCCGAGGAGCGCCATCGCCGTGTCGTGAGGATTGCGCTTGGGCGACCTTCGCATTCGCCGGGGGTGCTTGCCCTTACGGTGCAGCTGCTCGTGAGGGCGCGCCGCAAATCCATTCGTGAGTGGTGGGCCCGCCCAGACTTGAACTGGGAACCAGACCGTTATGAGCGGCCTGCTCTAACCAATTGAGCTACAGGCCCCACCTTCTCTTCCCGCCATCGCCCGAGCGGCGAAAGCGGGTCTCCAAACGTCCGCGCTCGCTCCTGCCGGAGCTACGGCGGATAAAAAATGGCCGGCGTCTTTGCAGGCGCCGGCCATAACCTTGTGAACGCTTCCGAGCTTAGTTGTCGAGGAAGCTGCGCAGCTTACGCGACCGGCTTGGGTGCTTCAGCTTGCGCAAGGCTTTGGCTTCGATCTGGCGTATTCGTTCGCGCGTAACCGAGAACTGTTGGCCGACTTCTTCCAGCGTGTGGTCCGTGTTCATGCCGATGCCGAAGCGCATGCGCAGCACACGCTCTTCACGGGCCGTTAGGCTCGCGAGGACACGGGTCGTGGTTTCGCGCAAGTTGCCGTGGATGGCGGCATCGAGCGGCTGCACCGCGTTCTTGTCTTCGATGAAGTCGCCGAGATGGCTGTCTTCCTCGTCGCCGATCGGCGTTTCGAGGGAGATCGGCTCCTTCGCGATCTTCAGGACCTTGCGCACCTTCTCCAGCGGCATCTGCAGCTTTTCCGCCAATTCTTCCGGCGTGGGCTCGCGGCCGATTTCGTGGAGCATCTGGCGGCTGGTGCGCACCAGCTTGTTGATGGTTTCGATCATGTGCACGGGGATGCGGATCGTGCGCGCCTGGTCGGCGATCGAGCGCGTGATCGCCTGGCGGATCCACCATGTGGCGTAGGTCGAGAACTTGTAACCGCGGCGGTATTCGAACTTATCGACCGCTTTCATCAGGCCGATATTGCCTTCCTGGATGAGATCGAGGAACTGCAGCCCGCGGTTCGTGTACTTCTTGGCGATGGAGATGACGAGGCGCAGGTTGGCTTCGATCATCTCCTTCTTGGCGCGCGACGCTTCACGTTCGCCCTTCTGCACCGTGTTCACGATGCGGCGGAACTCAGCGATCGACACGCCCGCTTCACCGGCGATGGCCGAAATCTGCGCACGCAGGTCTTCGATCATCGGCTGGTACTTGGTCGCGAACTCTTTCCAGCCCTTGGTGGTCAGCTTCTGCACGCGCGCGACCCACTTCGGATCGAGCTCGCTGTTGTAATATTCTTCGAGGAATTCCTCGCGCTTGATCTTGCACTTCAGCGCATAGCGTAGGATCTGACCTTCAAGCCCGAGCAGCTTGCGGTTCAGATCGTTCATCTGCTCGACGAGACCTTCGATACGGGCATTGTTGAGATGCACCGCTTCCATCAGTTCGACGAGTTCCAGCTTCAGTTTCTGGAACCGGCGCTCGACGGTCTTGTCGATTTCCTGGCCCTGCTGGAGTGTGACGAGACGCGCTTCCTGCGACTTCTTCAGCTTGTTGTAGGTCGCCGCGATTTTCTCGAACGCCTCGAGAACCTGCGGCATCAACTGCGCTTCCATGGCGGCGAGCGAAACGGCCGCTTCGTCGCTTTCGTCCATGGACGGCTGGCCAGGCGCGCCGCCCGGAACGCCGGGGGCGCCGGACGCGGCGCTGCTGGGCGCCGGCGCGGCGGCGGCCGGCGCCGCCGGACGCGCACTGCCATTGGCGGGCGCGGGACGTTTGTTGCCGCCTTCCGGTTCGTCGCCGTCGGCCGGTTCGGATACAACATCGACTTCGAGATCGGCATCGGAGGCGAGGTCGCTCGACCCCGCGCCGTATGTGGCGTCGAGATCGATGATATCGCGCAGCAGCATCTTTCCGTCCTGCAGCGCATCATGCCAGGCGAGCAGCGAGCGGATGGTGATCGGGCTTTCGCAGATACCGCCGATCATCATTTCGCGGCCGGCTTCGATACGCTTGGCGATCGCGATTTCGCCTTCGCGCGACAGCAGCTCGACCGAGCCCATCTCGCGCAGATACATGCGCACCGGGTCGTCGGTACGGCCGACATCGTCTTCGTCGATGTTGCCGCCGCTGTAGGCTTCGGACTTGGCCTCGCCTTCGGCGGCTTCGGCGCCTTCCTCGGCTTCTTGTTCTTCGCCTTCGACCACGTTGATGCCCATCTCGGAGAGCATCGACATCGTGTCTTCAATCTGCTCGGAGGTCATTTCCTCCGAGGGCAGAGCGGCATTCAATTCGTCGTAGGTGATGTAACCGCGTTCTTTGGCCTTCGCGATCAGCTTCTTGACGGACGCATTGGTCGAATCGAGCAACGGGCTATCGCCGGGCGCCGCCGGAGCCGCGCCTTCTTCTTTCGCCTCTTCGCCGGGCGCTTTAGCTTTTGTATTTAACTTCATACCATCCTGGGGCTTCTTGCCGGCCACCGGCGCGGGGGGCGCCTTAGCCGCTGCGGCCTTGGCCGCCGCAGCGATCTTGGCCGCCGCGCCTTTTTCCGGCGCTTTTATTGGGGCGGCCGTCTTGGCCGCCGGTTTCACAGGTGCGGACTTGGCGGGCGCAGGCTTCGCACCCGGCTTGGCGCCGGGCTTAGCAGCCGCTTTCGCGGGCGCCTTGGCGGGCGCCTTCGTCGCCTTCGAAGATTGTTTTGCTGACTTCGGGGCCGCTTTCGCCGCCATCGCTACACCCATAACTCCACGCGGAAATCTCGCCGGTCATTCTGCCGGCTGTCCGCCGTGTGCCTTTGTTTTACGATAATTAGCTCTGCCGATCTCAAAGTTCGTCGCTGTCCTCGTCTCCAGGTGGGCGCACCTGCCGTTGCAGGGCCTCGAATACCGCGAGTGCGTGCTCCGAGGGATTCTCCGCCAGTTCCAATTCCGCCCGCTTGAGATCAGCTTCTAAGTCGGCCCGCTGGCACAGAGCGAATGTATGATCCCACCCATTGATCGCTTGCTCTTTGGGTGCCGTTGGCCGCGCGAAGCCCGCGTGCACATAAGTATTTGAATTTAATAGAGTTTCGAGTTCGGCGGCAAACCCTATGTTGGCTAGGTGGGCCTGAAGACCGCCGAAATCAAGCTCTGGGTCTTGGGCGACGTGGATTAATGCGGTTTGGCGCAGCAAGTCAAGGCGCGAGTCGGCGAAATCCAGACGGCCGAGACGCTCTTCCACATGGTCGAAAATATCCGGGTGTGTCAGCAGCGTAGCGAGCAGAATCCGTTCGCGGACCTTTCGGGCGCTATCAGCCCCCCCCGCCGTTCGGGGAGGCGGGAATCCGGCAAAGCGTCCCGGAGTCGCGCTCTTTTGGCCCGGTCCAGGCCTAAAGCCCTTGCCCTTCGCGCCGCCCGATCCCCCCGAGGACGTCCGGGGGGCTCGGAAGAGCTCAAAAAGCCGATTCCGGAAGTGCTGACGGTACTGGGCCTGGACGCTTTCGTCGCCAATAACACCCGCCTTGGCCTGGGCAGCGCGCTCCAGCCCCGCGCGCCGCTCGGGCGTGTCGGCCGGGTTCTGCGCCAAAAGCTGCTGCCAAACGACCTCGGAAAGCGGGATCGCGGCCGTGAGAACGGCCTGCATGGCCTCGGCGCCCTCACGCCGGCAGATGTCGTCGGGGTCCTTGCCAGCGGGCATCATGGCGAAGCGCAGCGAGAGACCGGGTTTAAGGAGCGGGAGGGCGCGTTCTGCCGCCCGCAGGGCGGCGGCGCGCCCCGCGCGGTCACCGTCGAAACAGAGGATCGGCTCGGGCGCGAGCCGCCAAAGGATCGCAAGCTGTCCTTCTGTCATGGCCGTGCCGAGCGGCGCGACCGCATGGGTGAAGCCGGCCTGCGACAGGCCGATCACGTCCATATAGCCTTCCGCGACGATGACCTCGCGCTTGTCGCCGGCCGCTGCCCGGGCCAGTGAGAAATTGTAGAGCATCTGCCCTTTGTGAAAGAGCGGCGTGTCCGGCGAGTTGAGATACTTGGGTTCGCCCTCGCCCATGACGCGCCCGCCGAAGGCGACCGGACGGCCGCGCATATCCAAGATCGGGAACATCACGCGGTCCCGGAAAAAGTCGAAAGCCTCCCTGCCCTCTTTGCCCGGCGACACCAGGCGCACGTCCAGAAGCAAGTCTTCCTTGACCCCGCGCGCGGTCAGTTTGGTCTTGAGCTGGTTGCCGTTCGGCGC
>JAIUPE010000098.1 GCA_020160875.1 Pseudomonadota bacterium | reverse complement strand
TCACTGGCACCGACCACGAAGACGTTCTGATGCGCAACGTGCCGGTGCGCTCCGTGCCGCTGGCCGATGGCCACGCCTATGTGACAACCGTCTTCGATCTTCTCTGCGCCAACTACGGTGTCGACCGTGGCCTTGGTGGCGGCAACGTTGCGCGCTCCTATACCGACGACGTTCCCTACACGCCCGCCTGGCAGGAGCGCATCACCGGCGTCAAATCCGATTCCGTGATTTCCGTGGCGCGCGCGTTTGCGCGCAATGCCGAGAAGACCAAGGGCAAGTCCATGGTGATCCTCGGCGCCGGCATCAATCACTGGTACCACATGGACATGACCTACCGTGGCATCATCAATCTTCTGGTGATGTGCGGATGCATCGGGCAGGAAGGCGGTGGCTGGGCGCACTACGTGGGTCAGGAAAAACTCCGGCCGCAGACTGGTTGGCTGCCACTCGCTTTCGCCCTCGACTGGGCGAGGCCGCCGCGTCAGATGAACTCCACCTCGTTCTGGTATGCACATACCGACCAGTGGCGCTACGAGACCCTTGCCCTCGATGAGATCATCTCGCCGTTGGCCGACAAGGCCGCGTGGCAGGGGAGCGTGATAGATTTCAATGTCCAGGCCGAGCGCATGGGGTGGCTGCCGTCCGCACCGCAGCTCCAGGCAAACCCACTCGATGTCGCCCGCGCCGCACAGGCCGCCGGCAAAGAAGCCAAGGACTATGTGCGGGACGAACTCGCCGCCGGGCGTCTCAAGCTTGCCTGTCAGGACCCGGACAATCCGGTCAACTGGCCGCGCAATCTCTTTGTCTGGCGTTCGAACCTCTTAGGCTCGAGCGGCAAAGGACACGAATACTTCCTCAAGCACCTGCTCGGCACTAGTCACGGCGTGCAGGGCAAAGATCTCGGCGCGACCGGCGGCCAGAAGCCGTCCGAGGTCGTATGGCGCGACGATGCTCCGGAGGGAAAACTTGATCTCCTCGTGACCCTCGACTTCCGTATGTCGACGACCTGTCTCTGCTCCGACATCGTGCTGCCGACCGCGACTTGGTACGAGAAGAACGATCTCAACACGTCCGACATGCACCCCTTCATTCACCCCTTAAGTGCGGCGGTCGATCCCGTCTGGGAAAGTCGCAGCGACTGGGATATCTACAAGGGGCTCGCCAAGAAATTTTCCGAAATCGCGCCGGAAGAGCTCGGCAAAGAACGCGATGTGGTGCTCGTGCCGCTGCTCCATGACACCCCAGGTGAACTGGCCCAGCCATTCACTGTCCAGGACTGGGGGAAAGACCACAGCGCGCCAATTCCCGGAAAGACCATGGCGACCATCACCGTCGTGGAGCGCGACTACCCCAACGTCTATAAGAGATTCACCGCCCTTGGGCCGCTCATGACCTCGCTAGGCAACGGCGGCAAGGGCATCGCCTGGAAGACCGAACACGAAGTCGAACAACTCGCGAAGCTGAACGGCGTGGTCACCGAAGAGGGTGTCAGCAAAGGCCTGCCCAAGATCGAGACAGATATCGACGCAACCGAAGTGATTTTGGCCCTCGCGCCGGAGACCAATGGCGAGGTAGCAGTAAAGGCGTGGAAGGCGCTCGGCCAGTTTACTGGGCGTGGCCATGAGCATCTCGCGCATTCCAAGGCAGACGAAAAGCTCCGCTTCCGCGACCTCCAGGCCCAGCCGCGCAAGATTATCTCCTCGCCGACCTGGTCGGGCCTTGAATCCGAGAAGGTCTGCTACAATGCGGGCTACACGAATGTCCACGAACTCATCCCTTGGCGCACGCTGACCGGGCGGCAGCAACTCTTCCAGGATCATCCCTGGATGACGGCGTTCGGCGAGCAGTTTGTCGTCTACCGGCCGCCCATCGATACCAAGTCCATCAAGCCGATCCTCACGGCCAAGGAGAACGGCAACAAACAGATCGTGCTCAATTTCATCACGCCCCATCAGAAGTGGGGCATCCATTCCACCTATACCGACAACCTCTTGATGCTGACCTTGTCGCGAGGCGGTCCGATCGTCTGGATGAGCGAGATCGACGCACAGAAGGCCGGGATCGCCGATAACGACTGGATTGAAGCCTACAATTTAAATGGCGCGCTGGTGGCGCGCGCGGTCGTCTCGCAGCGCGTGCCCGAAGGAATGGTGATGATGTACCACGCCCAGGAGAAGATGGTGAACATGCCGGGCTCGGAAATCACGGGACAGCGCGGCGGCGTGCATAACTCCGTGACCCGCACGGTGCTCAAGCCAACCCACATGATCGGCGGCTACGCCCAGCAGAGTTACGGCTTCAATTACTACGGCACCGTCGGCTCGAACCGCGATGAATTCGTGATCGTGCGCAAACAGGCTAAGACCGATTGGCTCGATGGACCGGCCAAACAGGCGGAGGCCGTGTCATGAAAGTCCGTGCTCAAATCGCGATGGTGTTGAACCTCGACAAATGCATCGGATGTCACACCTGCTCCGTCACTTGCAAGAACGTCTGGACCTCGCGCGAAGGGGTCGAATACGCCTGGTTCAACAACGTCGAGACCAAGCCAGGCCTCGGTTACCCCAAGGAATGGGAGAACCAGAAACGCTGGAACGGCGGCTGGCTCGTCAAGCGGAATGGCAAGTTGCAGCCCCGCATGGGCGCGAAGTGGCGCATCCTTGCCAACATCTTTGCGAACCCAGACCTACCGGAGATCGACGACTACTACGAGCCCTTCACCTTCGATTACGAGCACCTCCATAACGCACCCGCCTCCAAGGCCATGCCGACAGCGCGGCCCCGCTCGCTGATCACTGGCGAGCGCATCGAGAAGATCGAAGGCGGCCCCAACTGGGAGGAGATCCTCGGCGGCGAGTTCTCCAAGCGCGCCAACGACGTCAATTTCGAAGGGGTGCAGAAGGAGATTTACGGCCAGTTCGAGAACACCTTCATGATGTACCTGCCGCGTCTGTGCGAGCACTGTCTCAATCCGGCTTGCGTTGCGGTCTGCCCGTCCGGCGCCATTTATAAGCGCGCGGAGGACGGTATTGTCCTTATCGATCAGGACAAGTGCCGTGGCTGGCGCATGTGCGTCTCCGGCTGCCCCTACAAGAAGGTTTATTACAATTGGCAGTCGGGGAAATCCGAGAAATGCATCATGTGCTACCCGCGCCTGGAAGTGGGTCAGCCGACGGTCTGTTCGGAAACCTGTGTGGGACGCATCCGCTATCTCGGCGTCGTGCTCTACGATGCCGACAAAATCGCGGAAGTGGCGGCGACCCCTGACGAGGGCGATCTCTACGAGGCCCAGCTTTCCATCTTCCTCGACCCCCACGACCCGAAAGTCCAAAGCCAAGCCGCCGCGGACGGCGTCGCACCGGCATGGCTTGAGGCCGCCAAGAAATCCCCGGTCTGGAAGATGGCGATGGAGTGGCGGGTCGCGTTCCCACTGCACCCGGAGTACCGCACGCTTCCGATGGTCTGGTACGTGCCGCCGCTTTCGCCTATCCAGTCCGCGGCCGAAAACGGACATATCGACTTGGAAGGCGACATGCCGGATGTCCGTTCCTTGCGCATTCCGCTCAAGTATCTCGCCAACATGCTCACCGCGGGACGGGAAGAGCCGGTTGCGCTCGCGCTGGAACGCATGATGGCTATGCGCGCCTACATGCGCTCCAAAACTGTAGACGGTGTCATCAACGAGGGCGTGGCGAACCGGGTCAACCTATCCCCGCCGCAGATTGAGGAAATGTATCGCTATATGGCCATCGCCAACTTCGAAGATCGCTTTGTGATCCCGACGGCACATCGGGAAGTCAGCGGGGATGCCCAAGACCTCAAGGGAAGCTGCGGCTTCTCCTTCGGCAATGGCTGCTCCGACGGCACCACAAGCGCCAATCTGTTCTCCGTGCCCAAGAAGCACAAAATTCCCGAACCGGCGGGGCGCTGACGTGATCGCTACATATAAAATCCTCAGCGCCGCGATGTGCTATCCAACAGCGGAGTTCCAGGCCGCCACCGAGGACCTGATTAAGGCCCTCGAAGCTGAGAACCTGCTGCCTGCCTCACAAACCGAAGCGCTCGCAGTCCTTCTCCGGGAGATCGGCACGTTTGATCTCCTGGAATCGCAGTCCCGTTACGTCGACTTGTTCGACCGCACGCGCTCGCTCTCCCTCCACCTCTTCGAGCATGTTCACGGTGAATCCCGAGATCGTGGTCAAGCGATGGTCTCTCTCCTGGAGCGCTACCACGCGGCCGGGTTCGATCTCTCCGCCAACGAGCTGCCTGATTACATTCCGCTGTTCCTGGAGTTCCTCTCCACGCTACCGCCAAAAGAGGCGCGGGCAATGCTCGCCGACACTAACCATATTCTCTCCGCGCTCGGCGAGCGCTTACGAAAACGCCAGAGCGCTTATGCCGAGATCATGGAAGCTTTGGTCACGCTCAGCCATTCGACCCCGGACGCGGACGCACTGGCGGCCTTAATAGAAACCCAAGTCGAGAACCCCAATGACGCCCGCGCGATCGACGAGGCATGGGAAGAATCCGAGGTCCGGTTCGGGCCGGACGATCGCAACGACAGCGGATGTCCACGCGCGGCCGAGATAGTCCAGCGCATAGAAACTTCTCTTCCAGATCGAACCTCAGGAGCTCGCAAATGACCGACTGGGCCAATGCCTTTCTCTTTGGGATCTACCCTTACGTCTGCCTCACGGTCTTTCTGGTGGGCAGCATCATTCGCTTCGACCGCGAGCAATATTCCTGGCGGAGCCAGTCGAGCCAGCTCCTGCGCCGGCGCCAGCTCACCTGGGGAAGCAATCTATTCCACGTGGGCATCCTCATCATCTTCTTTGGACACCTGGGCGGCCTCCTGACGCCAGTCGCGTTCTTCGACTGGCTCGGGATTTCCCACGGCGCCAAGCAGATGATGGCCATTGTGGTCGGCGGCACGGCCGGCACGTTGTGCATGATCGGCCTCGTAATGCTGATCCATCGCCGGCTGTTTGACGTCCGTGTCCGCGTCACCTCCTCTTTCGGCGATATCACCGTGCTGCTCATCCTCTTCGTGCAGTTGGCCCTGGGCCTTGCCTCCATCCCCGTGTCGCTCGACCACCTCGATGGCAGCGAAATGGTCCTGCTCATGAGCTGGGCACAGCACATCGTGACGTTCCGCGCAGGTGCAGCGGATTTTGCAACCAGCGTCGCGCCGATCTTCAAGGTTCATCTCGTGCTTGGGATGACGATCTTCCTGATTTTCCCCTTTACGCGTCTTGTCCATATATGGAGCGCACCGATCTGGTATCTGGGTCGTCGCGGCTACCAGGTCGTCCGGGCGCGCTGATCATGTCTCCGCGCAGCCCCATCAAGCTCAACGGTGTCGTCCTCCCGCCGCAGATGATCGCGGCGGAGGCGCAACACCATCCGGCCGCCACACCCGCCGATGCCTTTGCCGCCGCCGCGCGGGCGATCATCGTCCGCACTCTTCTTCTGGAAGAAGCCAACCGTCGCAGGGTCGTCCCCCAAGCCGAATTTGTCGCTCCGGGCAAGCGCGAGCTCGATGACGAAGCCCGCATCCGGGCGCTCATGGAGGCCGCCGTGCCAGTCCCAGAAGTCGGCGAAAACGAATGCTGGACCTATTACGCTGCAAACACGACCAGATTTCGCGCAGCGGATCTGTTCGAGGCTTCCCACATCTTGTTCGCGGCCCATCCGCACGACACGGCGGCCTTCAAAACCGCGCTAGAGCGCGCGAAATCGACCATCGCCGAGCTCACCCAGGCCCCGATGCGCTTTGAGGCCATCGCGAGAGAAAAGTCGGACTGCGATTCGCGCGCAAATGGCGGGCGTCTTGGCCATATCCTCCGCGGCGAACTGGTGTCTGAGTTCGAGCGGGTCCTCTACGCTCTTGACGAAGGCCAAATTGCGCCCTCCCCCGTGAAGACCCGCTTTGGCGCCCATATCGTCAAACTCGACGCCCGCGCCCTCGGCGAGATTCTGCCCTTCGAATATGTGCACGACCAAATCGCCACGTTCCTCTCCGAACGCTCCTGGCGGCAGGATGTGGCACGCTTCATCGAAGGTCTTGTTGCCACGGCCTCTATCGAAGGCGTCGCCATGATCGCCGAGACGGAGGTCGCATGAATACCTTAGGGGAGCTCCTGGCGGCATTTGAAGACCCGCAAAAGCTCTTCGGCGTCCTGGCCGCAACAGACGATCAGGCGGTCATCAACTTCTTGGCCGAACACGAGCGCGCCACAGGTTGCACACCCCAGGACATCGTCTTCGATGCGGTTCAGGCCTTTACTAGCAGCGCCTCCGCTGACGCCTGGCTGAAGCTCATCGGCCGGATGCAAGGCGCGTGGTCTCCGGGCGCGGTGTGTTTGTCAGAAATTCTCACCTGGGCCATGCAGCGCGACGCAAGGCCACCGAGTGCGCAAACCACCTAAGCGACCCATTACGAACTGGCGCGACCGCCGTTGTGACGACGAAGGAACATGCGAGAAGGCGTTTACTCTGCCGCAAATGCAGGTACCAAAAAGGCAGATTGAAGTCGATCAAGATAGTCTGTCCAGAGCAGCATCATTTGGATACGTTTACCCCAATATTCAGCGAGGTGAATGTATGCTTTAAGCGCGTCGTTGCCCTCGACTTGTGCTAGTTGACATTCAATCGCATCGGGATTCGACTTACCATTTCATCTAGCAAGAGTGAGGACACTCCCCTAAATCCGTGACCGGTTATTTCATCACCGGAACATCCCATGCGCTTAAGCGCAGGGGTCAAGGCATCACGACATCGAGCCCATTGGCCAAGTTACATAGGCCGTCTATGACATATCATTTGCCGGACACAGTCTTACGCCGAATCATAGCAATCCTATGCCGTGAGTCGGCACGATTTACCCCTAGCCGAAAGGTTCTCCGAGAAATCGATCAGAGAATCATTTCTGTGCTAGGGGCGATCGGGGCACATGTCTCGGGCACCGAATATTCGGTCGCATTTAGGGAGGCCGCGGACTCGCTCCCGGCACCTCGGGATCGCGCCGAGGAATTTAGCAGAATCGCAAGCGCCGAAAATCCGCTAGATCCTAGCGTTTGTTCGGCCCGCTCACTGGTTCTTCTGGAGGTAAAGGCCAGGGAAATATGGGCTTATCGGTTAGCGTCTTCGCCGCTCAATCGCCCTTATCATCTCATCCGCGCAGCTTGGGATGAGTTGCCGGAATGGCAGCAAGTGAGCGTACGTCAGATCGCACAATCTCTCGAAGTCGCATTTCGCTGTCAGATTGATCAGGGGGCGCCGCCGAAGGGAACACAGAACGCCCTCTTAGTGGAATTGGCTGACCTCTTTCTCAGTGCCACGAGCCAGCAGGTCGATCGGTTGGAGCTGCCGCATGCACCCAACTCTCGCTTCATCCAATTCGTCCATGAAATCGCTAGGCCATTTTTTGCAGAAACTGAGGTGAGCCTGAAGGCGCTGTCACACCGGTGGCTCAGGTGGAAGAAACACAATAGATCGCGACCGGTGAGATTGCGGGCGGCGACAAAGCAGGTTCGAAAACGGCCAATCAAGCGACCTGTTATGTCTTTAAAAACATTGTGAAATTTCGCCCAAACTTTTGGGCTCGTCCAATTTTCCTCGACTTGTGATCAATAGAGTCCCGCATCGGCCGCCCAACACGCGGCGGCCAGCCTACAGATGTGCTGCGCGGGATGAAGTCCAAGAAACCCACAACAACACCCGTTCCAACCACAACTGACTCAACGTTTTCGGAAATGGAAAACGTTGCGGCCCTGGTGCGCCTGCTCGCGCGCCAAGCTGCACGTGAAGTTTTCGCTGCACCTGAGGTCCAGAAAGAAACGGGCACCAATGACCAAGCAGAATGAACCGCTCGAACCGCTGATCCCGTTCGCGCAAGCGGCCAAGATCCTCAACATGTCCGAGAGGACTTTGAAGCGCCGAGTACACGACGGCGAGATCGCCGTGATCCGGGACGGGGCGATTGTCAGCTTCGCGCCGGAAGACCTCCGCTTCTACATCGCGACGCGCCGCATCGACGGCAAGTAGGTGGCATCAAAACGCTGATAAATCGCGGGTTTCTAAATGTCGGGAGAACATACCCGTCAGACCGCGAATAGACCTGATTGGTGTTATATCCCGAAATAAGGGGTTTGGCCCTGGGTGTCCTCCCGCGGCCGCAGATGTCCCGAAAGGAGCTTCCCGATGAAGGCAATTGATCCGAAATTTCTCGAAAAGAGCCGCACCGTTTTCACATCGAACGCCGACACGACCCTCGCCGAGATCCGGGCGAAGGTAGCATTAACACCGGCGAGCGCGGCGCGTCGGGATACCCTGTCGGCCTTGGATAGCTTCGCGCGATTTTCTGAGCGGCCCCTTGCAACTATTCCCGCCAACCCGCGTCACCTTCGGGGGATGCTCAGAGACCATTCTGCGGCCCGGTTCGGCGTCTCGGACAAACGGATGGCTAACATCGCCTCTCTCATCACCAGCGCCGTCCGTGCTCACGGCGCTGGCCGGCAGCCGGTCACCACGCGCATTCCCCTTACCGACGCTTGGAACACCCTCCTCAGCACCGTCTCCCGCCGTCAGCGCCGCATGGCTTTGTATCGTCTCGCAAGCTTTTGCAGCCATATGGGTGTGGCGCCGACCGAGGTCACTAAAGACGTCCTAATCGGTTTCTACGAGGCGCTGGAAGCCGAGGAGCTAGTTAAACATCCGAAGAACGTGGTGAAGTTCACGATCGCCAACTGGAATATGTGCAGCCGCGAAGTGCCCGGCTGGCCGGCGGTTAAGTTGCACTCTCCGTTTCAATCTACCCCGTACACGCTTCCCCTCACCTCGTTTCCGACTTCGTTTCAAGCCGATGTCGCGGCCTGGGTGGATCGAGCATCTAAACCCGATGTGTTTGACCCCACGGCCTTGAAGAAGCCCCTGAAGGCGTCGACGATCGCTGGATACATCATGACCATCCGCCGGTTTGCTTCGGCGCTGGTTCATCGCGGCGTCGTCGCCCAAGCTAACCTGAACTCGTTAACCGACTTCTTCAGCGGCGATCGGTTCAAGCAGGGACTGACGTTCTTTGTCGAGCGCGACGGCGGCGCGGTTACCAGACACCTGGTCGCTCTGGCCACGGACCTGCGCAATATCGCCAAACACTACTGCAAGCTGGCACCGGGGCCTCTGAGCGTGGTCACCGGGATTTGCAATAACCTAGACAATCAGGTCCGGAAGGAGTTGTCCGAAACCGTGCGTCGCCGGTTGCGGCAATTTGATGACCCGGAAAACGTTAAGCGTTTACTCTCCTTACCGGCGGAGGAACGGGCCAGAGGGCTAAAGTGCAAGAATCTGGTTCGCCAAGCCCGGTTCATGGAACGTGCGCTCACCATCGACATCCTCATTCATTGCTGCCTGCGCATCCAGAACCTGCGCACCATCAACCTGGAAACCGACGTCTACACCGCGAATGGCAAGTCGTACCTCACCATCTCCGCAGAGCGTGTGAAAAACGGACGGCATCTCGATTTCGAACTGCCGGAGCCAGTGGCGGAGGTGTTAGCTGATTTCCTGACCATCTACCGCCCTCGCCTCGCCTCTCCGGATAGCCCTTACCTATTCGCGGGAGACGAAGGTGGACCACGGTCGCACGGCGCGATGCGCGAGGCGCTCACCAAGTGCATCAAGCAACGGACAGGTCTGGAAATGCACCCGCATCTGTTCCGTCACACCATCGGCAAGATCGTGGTCGAGCAGGACCCTGGTGCCTATGCCGCCTTCTCCCAGCATCTCGGGCATAAGCGCCTGGATACGACGTTGAGCAACTACCTGGGAACGGAGACGAAGGCCGCAGGCCGACACGTCAATGGGCTTCTGACCAAGGCGATGGGCAAGGCAAAGGATGCGCTGAATGACTAAGAAATTTGATCCCCAGCGCCGGGGCCTTCGATTTCAGGAATGGCCCGAAACGGATCGAGCCGCCTGGGATAAAGCGATCGCCGTGGGGAATGTTTTCGATGGACGCGGTCCTGCTGCCCATTGGGCACCCCGCACGAAGTCCACCAATACCGTTAACTATGGCCGTTGGCTCGGATTCCTCTCCATCTCTGGCTTGCTGGACCCGGATTGCAGTCCCGACCTCCGGGTAACGTCCGAAACGGTAACTAAATACGTGGATCATCTGCGGCCCCTGATCGCGCCGCGCAGCGTTCTTGCCCTGGTCGTCGGATTGAAGGTGACCATCATGGCAATGGCACCCGAAGCGGAGTGGCAGTGGCTTAAGGACATTTGCAATGCCCTTAACCGCAATTCTCCACCGAGCGTCGACAAGCAGTCGCGCCTGCGCTCGATGCAGGAGATCTTCTGCGCCGCTATGAAGCAGCTGGAAGAGTTGTCGAAGATCCCACTAACGGGGCGCAATCTGATCTGCGCATTCCGCGACACGCTGATGATAGCCCTAATGGCCGGTCGCCCCTTGCGCCGGCACAATCTCGCCGGGCTGCGCATCGGAGTACATATGACCAAGCGCCGGGGCGTATGGCACATCGATGTTCCACACTACGAGGTGAAAAACCGGCGCTACCCGCTCGAGTTCGACCTGCCGAACGAGCTGGCACCGTATCTGGACCACTATCTCGATAAGGTCCGGCCGCTTATGTTTCAGACGACGATTCACGACCACCTCTGGATCGGGTGGGGTGGTAAGCCTTTGACCGCTCATGCGATTTATTACTGTCTTTCGCGCCGCACTCAGGAGATTCTCGGCACTAAGATCAACCCGCATCTTTTTCGGGATTGCGCCGCCAGCAGCTTGGCGCTGGAATCGCCCGAGTTCGCTCGTGCCGCCGCTCCCCTGCTCGGACACCTGAGCTTCAAAACTACCCAGCGGCATTATGTCCAGGCGAGACAGGTTGATGCCAGCCGAAAACTCAACGACGCTCTTACGAAGATCAAAGCGGAGCTAAAGGGGTAAAACTGATGCGCGCCGCCATTTACGCTCGCTACAGCTCTGAAAATCAGCGCGATGCCTCGGTCGAGGATCAGATCCGCTTATGCAACGAGCGAATTAAGCGGGAAGGATGGACTCTCGTCGGGACCTACACTGACCGTGCGGTCAGCGGAGCGAGCGCGCTGCGCCCCGACTATCAGAAACTTCTGCAAGATATTCGCGCTGGCCGCACCGACATCGTCGTCGCCGAAGCACTCGACCGCATTAGCCGCGACCAGGAGCACGTAGCTGGCTTTTACAAGCAACTGACCTTCGAGGGGGTCAAGATCATCACCCTCGCGGAAGGCGACGTGTCCGAATTGCACGTGGGCCTAAAGGGAACGATGAACGCCCTGTTCCTCAAGGATCTTGCTGCGAAAACGCACCGCGGATTAAGGGGGCGTGTGGAGGATGGGCGGTCAGGCGGCGGACTGTGTTTTGGATATTCCGTGAAAAAAGAATTCGACTCCCGGGGCGAGCCGGTTCGCGGTGGTCGCGAAATCAATGCCGCTGAGGCCAAGGTCGTGAATGAAATCTTCTCTGCGTTCGCTAATGGTGAGTCTCCCCTAGCAATCGCGAAACGCCTCAACCGTTCCGGAGTAGCGGGCCCGCTCGGAAAGCCATGGGGACCGTCCACCATTTACGGAAACTGGCGCCGGGGGACAGGGATCCTCAACAACGAGCTGTACCTTGGGCGAATCATTTGGAATCGCCTCCGCTATCTGAAGGATCCCTCGACTGGCAAGCGTGTCTCAAAGCTTAATGCTCGCTCCGAATGGATCATCAAAGAAAATCCGGAGCTCCAAATCGTCAGCCAGGAACTATGGGACCGCGCGAAGGTGCGGCAATCCACGATCCGGACCCGCATCGAAACTAATGCCGGCGTGCGCTCCGAGCGGGCCCGGCGCGGGACATATCTATTTTCGGGAATGATTCGCTGCGGTGTTTGTGGGGGCGGTTTTATTATGGCCAACACGATTCATTACGGCTGCAATAACGCCCGAACGAAAGGCACCTGTTCCAATAAGCTATCGATTCGGCGGGATCAGCTCGAGGCGGCTGTACTTCACGGCTTGAAGAACCGTCTCATGCGGCCGGATCTGCTGAAGGAATTTGTCGCGGAGTATCACCGGGAACTGAACCGACTTCGGGACGAAGCGGATGCGGGGCGGCAAGCCCAGTTGCGTGAACTACAGAAAGTAGATTCGGACATCCGGGCCATCATCGAGAGCGTCAAGGCCGGATTCCGCACAGATGCGATGCGCGAAGAACTCGAATCGCTCGAAGCCCAAAAGCTCGCCCTCAAAGCTAACCTGAAGGTGAAGGTCGATCCGGTCCGGCTCCATCCCAATCTTGCGACCGTCTACCAGGACAAGATTGAGCAGCTTCATGCAGCCTTAAACGACGAAACGACCCGCGTCGAAGCCTCAACCATTCTTCGCCAGTTGGTAGAGGAGATCAGGCTGGTCCCCGAGGGTGGGCAGCTACGTATCCATCTCACCGGCGCGCTGGCTCAGTTGCTGGTCCTTGCCCAAAACAAGAAGCCCGGTCTCAGAGAGACCGGGCTGCAAGTTACGATGGTTGCGGGGGCTGGATTTGAACCAACGACCTTCAGGTTATGAGCCTGACGAGCTACCAGACTGCTCCACCCCGCGGAAAAATTTTCGGCGGATCTTTGGTAAGACCCGCCGATAATTTGACATACGTGACAGGTTGATTTGCTTTTTCTCTCTGATCTCAGAAGACCTGGCAGCGACCTACTCTCCCGCGTCTTAAGACGAAGTACCATTGGCGCAGAGGCTTTTCACGGCCGAGTTCGGGATGGGATCGGGTGTTTCATCCTCGCCATAACCACCAGGTCGTCTGAAATCAGAGCGAACTCTAAGGTGAGTTCAAAAGCGACAACCAAGGTCTTTTAATTCCGAAGGGTTTCGTATCATCGGCGCCTGAGCATACGGGCTCTTAAGCCGATCGAACAATTAGTACTGGTTAGCTCCACATCTCACGATGCTTCCACACCCAGCCTATCAACGTGGTGGTCTACCACGGTTCTCAAGGGAAACCTGGTTTTGAGGTGGGTTTCCCGCTTAGATGCCTTCAGCGGTTATCCCGTCCGTACATAGCTACCCAGCGATGCTCCTGGCGGAACAACTGGTACACCAGAGGTACGTTCATCCCGGTCCTCTCGTACTAGGGACAAATCCTCTCAAGTTTCCTACACCCACGGCAGATAGGGACCGAACTGTCTCACGACGTTCTAAACCCAGCTCACGTACCACTTTAAATGGCGAACAGCCATACCCTTGGGACCTGCTCCAGCCCCAGGATGTGATGAGCCGACATCGAGGTGCCAAACGATGCCGTCGATATGGACTCTTGGGCATCATCAGCCTGTTATCCCCGGCGTACCTTTTATCCGTTGAGCGATGGCCCTTCCACGCGGGACCACCGGATCACTA
>JAIUPE010000097.1 GCA_020160875.1 Pseudomonadota bacterium | reverse complement strand
ACACGACGATACGCGCGTGCGCATGATGCAGGTGAACGATCCCATCCTGCGCGAACGCTTGCAGGATCTCGATGACCTCGCGAATCGCCTGCTTAGTATTCTTGCGGGCGGCGGGATGCGCGCGGAACTGCCCGAGAACGCCATTCTCGTCTGCCGTTCGATCGGTCCGACCGAGCTTCTCGATTACGACCGCCGCAAGCTGAAGGGCCTCGTGATGGAGGAGGGCTCGCCGACCATGCACGCGGCCGTGGTCGCCAAGGCGCTGGATCTTCCCGTCGTGGCCCAAGTGCAGGGCGCGCTGAATCGTATCGACGCCTTTGACCAGATCGTTCTTGACGCGAACGCCGGCCAAGTGGTGCTGCGGCCCTCGGAAGAAGTGGTCGATCTTTATACGGCGGCCATCGACGCGCGGACTAAGCAGAAAGCCGTCTATGCGGCGATCCGCGACCTGCCGGCGGTGACGCGCGACGGCGTGAAAGTGACGCTCAATCTCAACGCCGGTTTCCTTCTCGATATGCATGGCCTGACGGAAACCAACGCCGACGGTATCGGACTGTATCGCACCGAGATGCCGTTCCTGGCCTTGCCCCAGCTGCCGGACGTCAAGACGCAGGAAACGCTCTATAAGCAGGTGTTGGACGGCGCGGGCGGCCGGCCGGTGACCTTCCGCACCTTGGATGTCGGCGGCGATAAGATCGCGGCGTCGTCGGGTCAGATGCCCGAAGACAACCCGGCGATGGGGTGGCGTTCGATCCGCCTCACCCTCGATCGGCCATTCTTGCTGCGCCAGCAACTTCGCGCCTTGATCAAGGCGACGGCGGGCCGGCATCTGCGGGTGATGTTCCCGATGATCGCGACGGTCTCGGAGTTTCAGGCGGCACGGCAGATTTTCAGCATGGAGCTGGACCGCCACTTCAAACAAGGCGGCCGCGCGCCGCTCTCCGTGAAGGTCGGTACGATGCTGGAAGTGCCGTCGCTGTTGTGGCAGCTCGAAAGCCTGGTGAAATACACGGACTTCGTCTCCATCGGCACCAACGATCTGATGCAATTTGTTTTCGCCGCGGATCGCGGCAATACACGTTTAGCCAATCGCTACGACACCCTGTCGCCAGGAGTGCTGACGATGCTTACGAGTGTGATCGAGCGCTGTAAGGCACACAACGTCGAGCTATCCGTGTGCGGCGAAATGGCGGGCTCGCCGCTCGACGCGCTCACTTTGATCGCGTTGGGCTTCAGAAACCTCTCGATGTCCGCCGCCGGTATCGGCCCCGTGCGGGCCGCGATTCGCAGTGCCGTGCTCGCGGATCTCGAACCCTTTGTGCAAAGCCGTCTGACGTCGCCGGAAGCGTCGTTACGCGAAAGTTTGCGTGCTTTCGCGCGTGACCGCGGTCTTGCCGTTTAAAGCCTTCCTAAAACGGAAGACTTCCCATTCAAGGTCTGGCCCGATAAATTTAGACCCGCGTGAAAGCGCGAAGCTGGGGAATATGACGAGTTCAAACGAGAACGCGCGCGAAGGGTCGAAACTCTTCATGGGATTCGGGGCGAAAAGCACGCCGCCGGAACCCCCTGCGCCTGCCGGCCCGACGGAACTCGGTAAGTTGCTGTGCGCAACGCGTATGCGCGTCGGTAAGGACCTGCAGCGCATCGCCGATATCCTGCATATCCGCTACAACTTTCTCGTCGCGATCGAAGACGGCCGTTACGAGGATTTGCCCGGGCAAGCTTATGCAATCGGTTTCGTGCGCGCCTATGCCGATCACCTCGGCCTCGACGGCGATGAGATCGTGCGCCGCTACAAGGAAGAAAGCGCGGGCGTAAAACATAAGTCGGCGTTTGAGTTTCAGATGCCGACATCGGATTCGGCGTTGCCGTCGGGCACGCTGCTTCTCATCGCTGTCGTCGCGGGCATGCTGATCTACGGCGTGTGGTATTCCATCGCCGGTTCCGACCGCAGCGCCGTTGAATTAATTCAGGAAGTGCCCGATCGCCTGGCGTCGATTGCCGATCCCAATACGATTGAAGCCGCGCTTCCGGTCACAGCGGGCGAGCCGGGCGTTGATCCCGCCGCCGACGGGGGCGATCTCGCCCCGGCGCCCGATGCGTCGCTCGCGGGCGCCGACGGCGCCGGCGAGACCGCCGCGGACGCCGGGACGCCGCCGGCCACGACGACCGCATCCGCGACGGGTTTGCCCGTGCTCACCGACGTGATCGAGCTGCGCGCAAAGGCGGATGTGTGGATCACACTTCGCGACGCCAAAGCGATCGAGCGTACGCAATTCTTGCGGAAGGACGAGGTCCTGCGGCTGCCTGAGCAAGGCGTGACGACGCTCGTTACGGCCAACGCGAACGATCTCGAGATTCTCGTCAACGGAAAGACAATGCCGCCTTTGGATGCGGGGTTGTTTGCCCGCGGCGTGGCGCTCGATCCGCAAAAGTTGAAAACATCCGCTCCGCCTCTCATGCCCGCGGCGTCCGCGAAACCGGCGGAACCGCCCGTGACACCGGCCACGGCACCCGCCGCTTCAACGGGTGCGCCGGCCGCGAAGCCCGAAGCCGCCGCTCCGGCGCCGTCCCCGCTGGCCGCCAAGCCGCCTGCGTCACCCTCGAGCGCCGCTCCGGCGGCGCCCGCAGCCGCAACACCTTCAATCAATTAAATAATCGGCCCCCGCTTGCCGCTTTGGGAGCGGGCCGATTTGCGGTATAAGCCGCTCTCCGGGGGCGAACGTAACTGTCCCTTAAAGTGAGTGTCATGAGCCTACGTCCGTACCGCGATATCCACCGCCGGAAGTCCCGCCAGATCCATGTCGGTAAAGTGGCCGTGGGTGGTGGCGCGCCGATCAGCGTGCAAACCATGACCAATACGCTGACACATGATGTTGATGCCACGGTGGCGCAGGTCCGTGCGGCCGAAGCGGCTGGGGCGGACATCGTTCGCATTTCCTGTCCGGATGAAGAGTCGACCGCGGCCCTCAAGCACATCATCAAACAGGTGTCGGTGCCGATCGTGGCCGACATCCACTTCCACTATAAGCGCGCCATCGAAGCCGCCCAGGCGGGCGCGGCGTGCCTACGTATCAACCCGGGCAACATCGGCTCGGCCGCGCGCGTGAAGGACGTCGTGCAGGCGGCGAAGGACCATGGCTGCTCCATGCGGATCGGCGTCAACGCCGGTAGTCTCGAGAAACACCTTCTGGAGCGTTATGGCGAGCCGTGCCCGGACGCGATGGTCGAAAGCGCCCTTGAGCACGCCAAGATCCTCGAAGACAACGACTTCCGCGAATTCAAGATCAGCGTCAAGGCGTCCGACGTGTTCCTCGCCGTGGCGGCCTACAACGCGCTGGCCGAAGCGTGCGACTACCCGCTGCATCTGGGTATCACCGAAGCGGGCGGCCTGCGTTCCGGCACGGTGAAGTCGTCCATCGGAATCGGCTCTCTGTTGTGGGCCGGCATCGGCGACACGATTCGCGTCTCCCTCTCCGCCGATCCGGTGGAAGAGGTGCGCGTCGGCTTCGATATGTTGAAGTCGCTGGATTTACGCCACCGCGGCGTTCGCATCGTTTCATGCCCGAGCTGCGCGCGTCAGGGTTATAACGTCATCAAAACGGTGGAGATCCTGGAGCAGCGTTTGGCCCACATCGCTCAGCCGGTTTCGCTATCGATCATCGGGTGCGTGGTGAATGGTCCGGGCGAAGCGCGCGAAACCGATATCGGTCTGACGGGTGGCGGCAACGGTAGTCACAAGATGTACATTGGCGGCCTGGCCGATCATAACATCGACGACGAGAACAAGATCGAGCACATCGTGAAGCTCGTCGAAAAGAAAGCCGCCGAGATGGAAGCTGCCAAGGCCGCCGCCGGCGCACATAAGCCGCACGCCGCCGAGTAGCGGGCCTTCCGGCCCAGCTGCTCGTTTTTCATCATCAATGGAAAACCCCCGTGTCTAATCTCCAATCCGTCCGCGGTACCCACGATTTGATGTTCGATGACGTTCTGCGTCACCGTCATGTGGAAGAGCGCGCCTTCGAGGTGGCGAAGCGTTATGGATTCAGCGAGATCGCGACGCCGGTGTTCGAGTTCACCGAGGTGTTCACGCGGACTCTCGGCGGGACATCCGACATCGTCACGAAGGAGATGTACACCTTCGAGACCAAGGGCGGCGAACGCATCACTTTGCGCCCGGAGGGCACGGCGGGCGTCGCGCGCGCGTTTATTGAGGGTGGTCTCGCCCAACAGACGCCGCTGAAGTTCTTCTACCGCGGCCCCATGTTCCGCCACGAGCGCCCGCAAAAAGGGCGTCAGCGCCAGTTTCACCAGATCGGCATCGAGCTTCTAGGCGTTCCTGGGCCACAAGCCGACGTGGAATCCATTGCCCTTGGGCATCACATCCTGACCGAACTCGGCCTTGCGGGTGCGATCACGCTGGAGCTGAACTCACTCGGTGATCCTGAGAGCCGCGCGGCCTATCGTGAGGTGCTGGTGAGTTATCTGACGGCGCGCAAAGACAAGCTGTCGGCGGAGAGTGTCGAGCGTCTGGAGCGCAACCCCATGCGCATTCTGGACTCGAAGGATCCCGGCGACCGCGCCGCCGTGGCGGAAGCGCCGCTGCTGTCGGAGTATTTGAACGAAACGTCGCGCGCTTTCTTCGAGAAAGTGAAAGCGGGCCTCGATGCGCTGGGAATTTCATATAAAATCAATCCGGCGCTCGTGCGCGGGCTTGATTACTATTGCCACACGGCTTTCGAGTTCACGACCGACGCGCTGGGCGCGCAAGGTACCGTGATGGGCGGTGGCCGCTATGACGGTCTCATCGGCCAGATGGGCGGGCCGTCGACACCAGGGGTCGGCTGGGCGGCCGGAATCGAACGTCTGTCGATGCTGCTCAAGGAAACCCCCGCTGCGCCGCGGCCGATCGCGTTCATTCCCGTGAGCGAGGCCGAAGAAGCCGTTGTGCAAAGCTTGGCCGCGCGTGCGCGTAAAGCCGGGTTCGTCATCGACGTCGGCTACAGCGGGAACATGAAGAAACGCATGAACCGCGCCGACAAGATCAAGGCGGTCGCTGCCGTGATCATAGGCGGCGACGAAGCCCGAGATGGCAATGCGACGGTTCGCAACCTAACTTCAGGGGAACAGACGACTGTTTCCCAGAGCAACTTAGAGGCGGCCCTGGCCGCGTTCAGGCAATGAGTTTTGACGAAAATTTGAGCCGGCTGCTCGGCCGCTATGACGAACTGCAGGCGTTGATGATCAACGCCACCGGGCAGAAATTCGCCCAGCTTTCGAAAGAGTTCTCGGACATCGGACCGGTGGTCGAGGAGATTCAGGCCTTGCGCCGCCTGCAGAAGGAGTTCGAGGACGCGAAGGCCCTGGTCGAAAGCGGCGACCCCGACATGAAGGAAATGGCGGAGGAGGAGTTTCATCGCCTGAAACCCTTGGTCGCCGAGCAAGAGCAGAAGGTTCAGATCTCGCTCATCCCGAAGGACGAGGCGGACGCGAAGAACGCCATCCTGGAAGTGCGCGCCGGCACAGGCGGTGAGGAAGCCGCGTTGTTCGCGGCCGAATTATTCCGCATGTATGAGCGCTATGCCGGCCAAAAAGGCTGGAAATTCCAGATCGTCGATCTCAACGAGACCGGCCTTGGCGGCTTCAAGGAAGCCATCGCCAACGTTACGGGCCGCAACGTGTTCGCGCGTCTCAAATTCGAATCCGGCGTGCACCGCGTGCAGCGCGTGCCGGAGACCGAAGGCAGTGGGCGCGTGCATACTTCTGCCGCGACCGTGGCCGTCATGCCCGAAGCCGAGGAAGTCGATATCGAGATCAATCCGGACGATCTGCGCATCGAAACCATGCGCTCGCAGGGCGCCGGCGGGCAGCACGTCAATAAGACCGAGAGCGCGGTGCGCATCACGCATATTCCGACGGGCTTCTTCGTGAAGTGCCAGGAGGAAAAGTCGCAGCATAAGAACCGCGACCGCGCCATGAGCATCCTGCGGGCGCGTCTTTACGACGTGAAGCGTCAGGCCGTGGATGCCGCGCGCGCCGCCGACCGTAAGAGCAAGGTGGGGAGCGGCGACCGTTCAGAGCGCATCCGCACCTACAATTTCCCGCAGGGGCGCGTGACCGACCATCGCATCAACCTGACGCTCTACAATATCCATGAAGTCATGGAAGGCGGCGGGCTTGACGGGTTGGTGGACGCGCTGACGGCCGAGGATCAGGCCGAGCGTCTCGCCGCGCTCAACTAAAGACCATGGCGCACGACTGGACCATCGGCGGCGCCGTCAACGACCTCACCAAAGAGTTCACCGAAGCGGGGCTCGATACGCCGCGCCTGGATGCGCGCATCCTGGTCGGCGCCGCCGGGAATCTGGAGCCGTCGCTGCTGTTCGCGCGCGCGGATCGCGCGCTATCGGCCGAGGAGGCGACGACCGTGCGCGCTTTTGCCGCCCGGCGCCTGAAACACGAGCCCGTCTCGCGCATCCTCGGGCACCGCGAATTCTGGGGGCTCGATTTCAAACTGAATGCGGCGACGCTCGATCCTCGTCCCGACACGGAGACCCTGGTGTCCGCCGCGCTCGCACGGAAAGCGCAGTATCCCGGACCGCGCCGGATCTTGGATCTTGGCACCGGCACCGGCTGCATCCTCCTTGCGATCCTGAGCGAATGGCCGGAGGCGACGGGACTGGGAATCGACCGGGCGCCGCAGGCGGTCGAGGGCGCAACCGACAACGCGGCGCGGCTTGGCCTTACGCCCCGGGCGGCGTTCCGCGAAGGCAACTGGTGCGACGGCCTGGAGGAGCGCTTCGATCTGATCGTGAGCAATCCTCCTTATATCGCGTTAGGGGAAGCCGCGGCGCTGTCGCCCGATGTCGTGCGTTTTGATCCCCACCCCGCACTCTTTGGTGGAGAGGACGGTCTGGAGGCCTACCGGGCGCTGATTCCGGCGGCTAAACCGCGGCTTCAGGAGGGGGGGCTGCTCCTTCTTGAGATCGGCGCAACGCAGGCGGAGGGGGTGGAAAGCTTACTCGTGGCGGCAGGATTCGCCCCCGAATCACGGGTTTTCGACCTGGGCGGCAAAACCCGGGTTGTCACGGCCCGTTTTGGCTGATTTTTGTGGAAATCTAACTCTCTAGAGTCACAAAAAAGGCTTGGACAACGCCCGAAGGGACACTAGATTTAAGACTGAAGAGCGAAATTCCCATGGCCCCGAGGGGCGAGGCTTCAGCGTGTGGAGCTGTGAATTTCGCAAGAGGCGGCCAGATTTGCCGCTGCGTGCCACCCCCAAAAAAAGCCGTGCTGTCGTGGCTCACCGCCGCGCCAAACGTTGAGGGCGGACGTCTCAAGTGGGGCTTTTCCTGGGTCTTTAACCAATTGAATGAATATAAGCAGAATCACATGAAGGGACGTCAGCGCGGACGTAACGGCGGCGGCGGCGGTGGTAAACCGCGTCCCCCCGGTCGCAATCCTAATTTCGACGGCGGTGGTAATAACCGGCCGCGGGGCAATGCCCAGCAGCTGATGGAAAAGTATCTGGCTTTGGCGCGCGACGCCTCGTCCGCGGGTGACCGCGTGCTGGCCGAGAACTACTTCCAACATGCCGATCACTATTACCGTGTGTTGAACGCCCGTTTCGAACAGCAGAACAACGGTCAGCGCCGGTTCGATGGCCAGGGCGGCCAGCATCAAAACTACGATAATCGTCAAGGCGGCTACGGCAACGGGCCCTACGACGACCAGCCGCAGCATGGCCCGGGTGGCGGTTATCCGCAGCACCAACAGCAGCCGCAGCAGCACCACAATCCGGCGCCGGCGCCTGAGCCGGAACCGGAACCGCAGCAGGCGCATGACGCGGAAATCGCGTTGCCCGCGGGCATCCTGGGTGAGGCGCCGCGCGAAAGCGGCGGGGAGCCTCAGGACGCGGAGGGCCAGCAGGAAGGCGGCGATCAGCCACGCGAACGCGGGAGCCGTGATCGCGGCCGCCGCCGCCGTGGCCGGGGCGACCGCTCTTTCGCGGGAGCCGCAGGCGAATAGTCGAGACGCGGCCGGGCAAAACAGCCTGGCCGCGCAGTCCCTAAGTCCTCGAAAACGATGGAATAAGCCGTTCTCCACCTCTTGCGCGGGTGCGGAGAGGTCCCACATTACTCCAGAATGGCCTGACCCTGATCAAGGTTGTGTGGCCAAGATTGGTGCTTGATCGACAGACCGCTTACACAGTGGCGGTACAGATCACGCGCCGGCAGAGGAATGTGAACGATGGATCTTGAGAAATTCACCGACCGCGCCAAAGGCTTTCTCCAGGCCGCGCAAACCATTGCGATTCGCGAAAACCACCAGCAAATCACGCCTGAGCATCTTCTAAAGGCGCTTCTCGACGATAAAGAGGGGTTGGCCTCGCAGCTCATCACGGCGGCCGGCGGCGATGCCGCGCGCGCGCAACGCGAGACGGAAGCCGAAGTGCGTAAGCTGCCGAAGGTCGAGGGGCGCGGCGCGCAGATGTACATGGCGCAGGACCTGACGCGAATCCTCGATCAGGCCGAACAAGCCGCCGAGAAGGCGGGCGATTCTTATGTCACCGCGGAATACCTGCTGCTCGCCCTCGCGCTGAGCAAAGCGACCGCGGGCCGAATCCTGAAAGACGCGAATGCGACGCCGACGGGGCTCGTCAAAGCCGTCGGAGAACTACGCAAAGGCCGTAAAGCCGATAGCGCGAGCGCCGAGGACCAGTACGATGCCCTGAAAAAATACGCGCGCGACCTTACCGAGGCGGCGCGTGACGGGAAACTCGACCCCGTCATCGGCCGTGATGAGGAGATTCGCCGCACGGTGCAGGTGCTCTCGCGCCGCACGAAGAACAATCCGGTCCTCATCGGCGAACCGGGCGTGGGTAAAACCGCCATCGTCGAAGGCTTGGCGCTGCGAATCGTCAACGGCGATGTGCCCGAGAGTCTGAAGGACAAAAAATTACTGGCCCTCGACATGGGTTCGCTCATCGCCGGTGCGAAATTCCGCGGTGAATTCGAGGAACGTTTGAAGGCTGTGTTGAATGAAGTGAGCGGGGCTGCCGGCCAGATCATCCTTTTCATCGACGAAATGCATACGCTCGTTGGCGCGGGCAAGGCGGACGGCGCAATGGATGCATCGAATCTGCTGAAGCCGGCCTTGGCGCGGGGTGAGCTTCACTGCGTGGGCGCGACGACCCTCAACGAATACCGCAAGCATGTGGAGAAAGACGCGGCGCTCGCGCGCCGTTTCCAACCGGTGTTCGTCAGCGAGCCGACGGTGGAAGACTCGATTTCGATTCTGCGCGGTATCAAGGAAAAGTACGAGCTGCATCACGGCGTACGGATTGCCGACAGCTCGCTGGTCGCCGCTGCGACTCTCTCGAATCGCTACATCACCGATCGTTTCCTGCCCGATAAAGCCATCGACCTGATGGATGAAGCGGCCAGCCGTCTGCGCATGCAGGTCGATTCGAAGCCCGAGGAACTCGATGAACTCGACCGGCGAATCGTTCAACTCAAGATCGAACGCGAAGCGCTGAAAAAAGAGAAAGACGATGCCTCAAGAGATCGATTGGCGAAGCTCGAGGACGAACTCGACGATCTCGAATCGGAAGCGGCGGATCTTACGCAGCGCTGGCAGGCGGAAAAAGCCAAGCTCGCCGGCTCGACCAAGGTGAAGGAAGAACTGGAGCAGGCGCGCCAGGAACTCGACCAGGCTCTGCGCCGGAGCGAATACGAACGCGCTGGCCGCCTTCAACACGAGGTGATTCCGCATCTCGAATCGCAATTGAAAGCCGCGGAAACACAAAGCGCCGGCGGCATGGTCACCGAGGAGGTGCTGCCGGAGCATATCGCCCAGGTGGTTTCGCGCTGGACGGGGATTCCCGTGGATAAAATGCTGGAAGGCGAGCGCGAGAAGCTGCTTCACATGGAAGATCAGCTCGGAAAGCGCGTTGTTGGGCAAAAAGAAGCGATCGAAGCTGTTTCGAATGCGGTGCGCCGCGCGCGCGCGGGTCTGCAAGATCCGAATCGACCCATGGGTTCGTTCCTATTTTTAGGCCCGACCGGCGTCGGCAAGACCGAACTGACGAAGGCATTGGCTTCGTTCCTGTTCGACGATGAGCACGCCATGGTGCGAATCGACATGTCCGAATTCATGGAGAAGCATTCGGTGTCGCGTCTCATCGGCGCGCCGCCGGGTTATGTCGGTTATGACGAAGGGGGCGCGCTGACCGAAGCGGTGCGGCGGCGCCCTTATCAGGTCGTGCTGTTCGATGAAGTCGAAAAAGCGCATCCCGATGTTTTCAACGTGCTTCTGCAGGTGCTCGATGACGGGCGTTTGACGGACGGGCAGGGGCGTACGGTCGATTTCCGGAATACGCTCATCGTGCTCACGTCGAATCTCGGCGCCGATATCCTCGCGAATCAGGGGGAGGGTGAAGATTCCGGCGCGGTGCGCGAACAAGTGATGGAGCGCGTGCGCGCCGCATTCAGACCCGAGTTCTTGAACCGGCTTGACGAAATCCTGCTGTTCCATCGCCTTTTCAAAGCGCAGATGGCGCGAATCGTGGACATTCAGATCGAACGCCTCACAAAGCGTCTGTCGGACCGCAATATCACGCTGGATCTGGATGAAAAGGCGCGCGCATGGCTCGCCGATCATGGCTACGATCCGATCTACGGGGCGCGGCCGTTGAAGCGCGTCATCCAGCGTTATCTGGAGAACACGCTCGCGGTGTCGGTGCTGGAAGGCAAGATCGCCGACGGCGCCACGGTGCGGATCTCGGCCGGCGAGGACGGAATCGTCATCGACGGCCGGAAGATCAAAACCGCAAGCTAGGAATTACTCGGCGGAGGCGACTTTTTCGCCGTCTTTACGAGCGGCGGCGTACTGCTGGATGGACTGACTCGCCGCGTATTTGCGGTCGGTCTGCGCCAGCGTCGCCTTGAACTGCGCCAGCATCTTTCCATCGAGCCTCTGAGCGCCCTGGAGCTTCACGGTGATGGGGTTCACCTGGGCGTTGTTCCGCAGGATCTCGAAGTGCAGGTGCGGGCCGGTGACGCGGCCCGTGGCGCCGACGTAACCGATGATTTGCCCCTGGCGTACGCGTTTGCCGGCGGCAACGCCCGCGCCGAATCGCGACAGGTGGGCATAAGCGGTCGAGAAATCGCCACTGTGACGCACGCGAATATAGTTGCCGTAGGCGCCGTTGGGGCCGGCTTTTTCGATGACGCCGTCGCCGGCCGCCATGACCGGGGTCCCCGTCGTGGCGCCGAAGTCGACGCCGCGGTGCATAAGCGAATAACCGAGAATCGGATGCTTGCGCTGGCCGAAGCTGGACGTGAGGCGCGCGCCGTTCACCGGCGTACGCATCAGCGCCTTGCGGATGCCCTCGCCCTTCTCGTTGTAGTATTCGACGCCGCCATCCGGATATTCAAAGGCATAGAGTTTCATGGGCTGGCCGCCGACGTTCATCGCCGCATAAGCGATGTCGTGGTTGTTCACGGTGCGGCCGTCTTCGGTGACGGTGCGCTCATAGAGCACCGAGAACGTATCGCCTTTCTGGATGTCGCGCTGGAAGTCGACGTCATAGGAAAACAGCTTCACAAGCGCGCTCATGACGTCCTGCGGAACGCCCTGATTCTGCGCGGCTTCGAACAGGCTCGAATCGATAACGCCTTCAGCGCGCACGAACTCGCGATGCGTCGGCGTGAGGATCTCGCGGGCGGCAAAAGAGCCATCGTCCTTGCGCGCAACGGACACGACGTGGCCGGGCGTAATTTCGAGATCCATCTTCATGAGAGGCGTTTCGCCGTCGACGACGATGGCGTTGTACGCAAGTTCGAGTTCCTGGCCGGCGCGCAGCTTCTTCGGATTGAAGACGGAATAAAGCGCGTTCGCGATGTCGGAGGCCGTGGAGGTATCGATTCCGGTGCGCGTCAGCGCGTCTTGCAGCGTATCGCCGGCGCGCACGCGAACCGTTTCAATATCGACGCCCGTGCGCAGAACTTCCGGCAGCGATTCGAGCCAAAGCTGAGGCTCGGGCGCGGGCGGAACGAAATCTTCCGCGATCGCGGCCAAGGCTTCGCTGGTCCAGCGTGTTTCCAGCGCCAGGAAGGCCGGTCCGACAGGATTGAAGTACGTGATGACAGCACCAATGAGCGCACCCATAAAGGCGTACGCGACAGCGCCGGGATGGCTGACCCCCATCTAAACCCCTGTTCTAACAAGACACCTGAAGCGGGGCCTGCCTTGTCCGGCGTTAGCTCCCTCTCCACCGCTAATCTTCTTGCATGTGATATTATTGTCGCGGCGTTTTGGACTTTGAAGGAGGCGACTCTGGGTGTCAACGTTGATTTCTCATACAGATCAACGAAGTGGAAAGTTGGTTATGCGCCCTCTCGTATGAGGTGCGCGTGAGTATTGCCCGTTTGGCTCCTGCCGGCGCGCCCGCGGCCGCGAGGTGATCTTTGGAGGGATGGTGCGATTGCCGATTCTAGGGCGCCGCTTCTGTGTGCATTGCAGCGGCCCTGTTGGGTTTCTGGGAAATCTGTAAATCCTGGCCAAAGGTGAAAAGACCGGATTCGTGCGTAAACAAGGCGTTAGGACGCCCCGCCCGGCCAGAGTCTCGCGTTCCGGTCCGGTTCCCTGACCGCACGGTCGGCCAAATATTCAAAAATATTCATTTAAAATCAGTGGGTTGTAAAATTGTTGCAAAATGCGGTTGACGGGCGAATTGGTTCCCCCCTATAACCCGCCCCGTTCAACGCCTCCGGGCCGCGAACAACCATCTGAAAAATAACAATTTTTCAGGCCGTCCAAGGCAAAACGGCGTCGTTTGGCGTCTTCTGCTGAGGGCACCCCGGTGGGGAGACCTTAATTTAAGGTTAACCCGTTGGTCTGGTTCGAAAAAACGTCTTGGAAAAAAACTTTGAAAAAGTTCCTTGACGGGGGTTCGGTGAACCCTTAGAACCCGGCCTCCCAAGCCGAGGGGCTGAAACGAAAGTTTCTCGGATGGGAAAAGTTTTCGCCGGTTCCGACTACCTGATCCGTGCGGCGCTCTTTGACATTGTAGATAGAGACGAAAGCGAAAGGGATGCGAAGGCGGCGTTCCGTTGTGAAACGGACGTTTTCTTGAGCATCTCTGATACGCCAAGCGCTTTCCCTGTTTAACCACATGGAAGTGCAAAGCAGATTTGATTTTGTTCAGGATACCTCCAAGTCAACTTGAGAGTTTGATCCTGGCTCAGAACGAACGCTGGCGGCAGGCTTAACACATGCAAGTCGAACGAGCTGGGAACTTCGGTTCCCGATGCTAGTGGCGCACGGGTGAGTAACACGTGGGAACGTACCCTTTAGTACGGAATAACTCAGGGAAACTTGAGCTAATACCGTATGACTCCTTCGGGAGAAAGATTTATCGCTAAAGGAGCGGCCCGCGTCTGATTAGGTAGTTGGTGAGGTAACGGCTCACCAAGCCGACGATCAGTAGCTGGTCTGAGAGGATGATCAGCCACACTGGGACTGAGACACGGCCCAGACTCCTACGGGAGGCAGCAGTGGGGAATATTGGACAATGGGCG
>JAIUPE010000096.1 GCA_020160875.1 Pseudomonadota bacterium | reverse complement strand
ATGCCGCTGGTCGTCGCCGCCGCGCTCGCCGCGCGCGATGTGATGATCAAGAACAACATCAAGGCCCGTCTGATGATCTGGCCGGGGGTCGCGGAAGAACTGCTCGCGACCAAAGCCTTCTATGTAAAGGAAGGCCTGTTCAAGGACGTGGACGCGTCCATCTTTACCCACGTTTCCTCCGACTTCAGTGTCGGCTGGGGTGACCTCGGTAATACCGGCCTCGTGTCGGTGGAATACCGCTTCCACGGCAAAACCGCGCATGCCGCCGGCGCGCCGTGGCTCGGGCGCAGTGCGCTCGACGGCGTGGAGCTGATGAACATCGCCTGGAACATGCGCCGCGAGCATCTGCCGGTGACGCAGCGCTCCCACTACATCATCAGCAACGGGGGTGATCAGCCGAACGTCGTGCCGGGCGAAGCGGCGGTTTGGTATTACTTCCGCGAACGCACGTTCAAGCAGATCCAGGACCTCTACGACCTCGGCAACGAGATTTCGGAGGCCGCCGCCAAGGCCACGGGGACAACCGTCACCCGCCAAGTGCTGGGCTACGCCGCGCCGAATTGGGGTAATCGTCCGCTGGCGGAAGCCGCGCACCAGAACATGGTGCGCGTCGGTATGCCGAAGTGGACCGCAGAAGACCAGGCTTTCGCCAAGCAGGTGCAGGAAGCCAACGGTTTTAAATTGCAGCCCCTGAAGACCGAGGTCGAGAAGATTTCCACGCCGGAAAGCCGCGGTCCGTCGAACGGCGGGGGCTCCGACGACATCGGCGACATCATGTGGACCGTGCCGACCATCACCATGCGTTATCCCGCCAACGTGCCCAACACCACGGGACATCACGTCACGGCGGCTATGGCCATGACGACCCCGATTGCCCATAAGGGCGCGCTCGTCGGCGCGCAGGCGCTGGCGCTTACCATCCTCGATATCGCCACCACGCCGTCGCTGGTCGCCAGCGCCAAGGCCTACTTCAAGGACGTCCAGACCAAGGACGAAAAATACGCGCCGGTGCTGGTCGCGAGCGATAAGCCCGCGATCCATCTCAACAAGGAACGCATGTCGCTCCTGCGCCCGCAGATGGAGAAGTTCTATTACGACCCGAGCAAGTACGGGACGTATCTGGAACAACTCGGGATCAAGTATCCGCCGGACGCGCCCGCGAAGTAAGCTGCGCGAGTGTCGCGTAAACCACGCGACACTCAAGTCCTTCGCCGTACAGCAGGAATCGGAAACTGTCGCTTTGTGTCGCGCGCGTGTTTTTCACGGCAACTCATTGAGCCGGTTTGCGAAAGTGATCTTCGTGTCGCGTAGACGAGTGTCGCGCAAACACGGGCATTGAAAAACCACGCGAAAGAGCGCGGCTTGGCTACCCACCACGATTTTCAGCGCTCAAGCGTCGCAGGTCACTTGCTTCTTTTATCGACCACCACGGCGCCGTCTTTCATCACCCAACGCACGTTGTTGATGACGACGCCGATATCCTTCAGGGGATCCCCTTCCACGGCGACAATGTCGGCGAAGTACCCCGGAGCGACGCTGCCGATCTGCTTTTCCATATTCATCATGCGTGCGGCGGTCGTGGTGGCGGAGGCGAGCGCTTGCGCTGGCGTCATACCGGCCTTTACGAACCATCCCAGCTCGCGCGTGTTCTGGCCGAACATGTCGTAGATCGCATCGGATCCCATGACGATCTGGACGCCGGCTTTGTGGGCCTTGCGGGTCGCCTCCAGGTTCCGTTCGATATAGTTGGTAAGGTTTTCCTTCGCCCCCGGCTGATAACGGAAGCGCTCGGCGTTATCAAAGTAGTACCGGTTGTGATCGATGGTCGGGACGAAGAAGATCTTTTTCCTGGCCATTTCAGCAATGGTCGCGTCGTCGAGGTCCGCGCCGTGTTCCACCGAATCCGCGCCCGCGCGCACGGCATCATGTACACCGGTCGGCCCGTAACTGTGGATCGCGATGCGCTTGCCCATGGCATGGGCGACGTCGACCGCCGCCTGCATCTCTTCATAGGTGACGGTCTGGAAACCGGTGACGTCCTCGCCGCTGCCGGTCGAGCCGAAGATCTTGATCCAGTCCGCGCCGGCGGCCACTTGTTGACGCGCGGCGCGCGCGAATTCGTCCGGCCCGTTGCCTTCCCCGCAGCCAAGGACGTTGCCGGCCGGGTTATAGCGGCTGCGCGTCGCGCGCAGGCCGCAGCCGACGACGAACATGCGCGGGCCCGTCCAGCGGCCCATGTTGATCAGGTCGCGCATGGAGATGTCCATGTACTCGGACGCATTCATGTCGCGTACGGTCGTGACGCCGGTTTCCAGCGTCTTCATCAGTGCGTCCTGGCCCAGCACCATATTGACGGCGTTCGAGCGGCCGCCGCGAAGCAGGGGATCAGGTCCGTACGTCAGGTGCGTGTGCGCGTCGATGAGGCCGGGAATGCCGGTATAGCGCGAGAGATCGATCACCTCGGCGCCGGCCGGCGGCGCGGCGGTTGAAACGCCTGTGATCTTGTTGTCTGTGACGATGACCGTGACGTTCTCTTGAACGTGGCCGGAACCGTCGACGAGCTTGCCGAACTTGATGGCCTTCGTCGCGGCTTCGGCCGGCGCTGTGAGAAGCGCCAGTGCAATGAGACTTAAGATGGATCCTGTCTTGAACACGGCGCTTCCCCCTTTTTCGATAGACCGTTAGGCCTTGCCGATCCGCGGCGGGCCGCCCTTCGCGTTGGTGCCGAAGGCCTTGTCGAGAATGCGCGTTGAATCCTCGGCGAGCGCCATGGCTTCGCTCAGAAGGCCGAGGATTTTCATGTTGTTGCGCATGACGTGATGCGCCTCCGGCCGCGTGTCATCGGCGATCTTCAGCGCGCGTGTGAGCATGTCCTTGCGCACCAGGCCAAGGATGTCCTCGAGCTTGTAGCCGTCGGGTTTTTCTTCGGTAACCAGAAAGTGAGTCATAAGCCCCCCAGGGTTCTGTAATCGCACGATCCTAGAACGGCGGTGGGGTAGATGTCAGGGGCTCAAGTTGTACTTTAACTTAAACATCCCGTAGACACTGTCGGTTCGGTGGGCGCCAAAAGCGGGTCCTGGCATGAACCATCCCCCAAAAAACTCTAACTCCACTGCCGTCCGGTCGCGATAGCCGGCCACCAGGTCGAGCGCATTGCCCGCGTTGTGCGACGCGCCGGTTGGTTGACGGTTCAAACGTCCGGCGATTAGGCCACCGTTCGCATGCGCCAGCTCATAGTGATGCGCCACCAAATCGACGGAGCTGAGCGTGCTCGGCTTGAAGCCGACAGCAGTCGTTGCAACGGCCAAGTTGCTGAGTTCCGGGTTCAGGGATTCGCCGTAATACTTGAAGCGGCTCACACCGCCGTACTGATAGCGGTTCTCTTGGATCCCGGTCTGCCGGAAGCGGTGGTCGACGCCATCCCCGGCATTTCCATCTCCTGATCCGTAGGCGTAGCTGCCGACGAGATGGAGCTGCAGTGCGTCCAGGAATTTGTAGATGATGCCGACATCGAAGGCGTAGGAGCGCATGGGGGTCGTGCCCGCCGCGCCGCGTAGCACGACGGTATCGGTCCAATAGTCGATATGACCGGCGACGGTGCCGCGCGAGCGGACGCCGAAATAGGTGCGATCCACACCGTCGCCTTCGCCTTTGCGGTTCTGTAGCAAGAGGAAACCGCCGCCGCGCATACCGTTTGGAAAGTTATGCTCGAAGGTCGCGGCGTAGTTCAGGCTGCGATGCTGATCGGACGGCTCGAACAGATTGCTCGGAAGCAGATCGCGCGCGGCTGCGACGACTTGGAAAAAGTCGGTGTCGTCGCGGTATTGAAGCTGGACGTTATCATTCATGTCGTCCGAGCTGGCGAACAGCCAGTTGCGTGGATCGTTCATGCGCGAGCGGCCCACCGAGACGATGCCGTTCTGGAAAGGAATCCATCGCGCATAGAACTCATCAAGTTCGGCCAAGAGCTCGCGGTGCTCGGGGTTAGCGCCCTCATTCACGACAAGATCACGATTGATCTTCGTGGCGGAAAAGAACCGGAAGCTGCCGGGCACCTCATAAAGGAAGGCGATTTTCACGCCCGGCTTGATATTAGCGACGTCGCCTTCGACGCTGGACTCGAGATCGGCATCCTTATGGGCGCGGCTCTCGAGTTGGCCGGTCACACCCATGAACCAGTGTTCACTGAGAACGAAAGGCGTCGGTGGCGGCGAGTCCGCATCCCGCGACGGCGGCGGCGGTGCGACGGCCGCATTCTGCGCCTGAGCGGTGGCGAGGCTCGTGGTAGCCGCAATAAGCGTGATGAGGCCGGCCGCGTAAGGCCGAGAGTATGAACGGATCATCGTCATGAACAGGCGGGTCGATCCCCTAATCCTTATCGACACGCGTCCCGCGGAGATGCCGATTGCTCACCATCCCATAGCAGTTAGAAGAATTCCAGGCCGTCAGTTCAGCCAGAAACTCTCGACCGGCTCACGTTCCGGCGTGATGCCAAGCCGGCGTGCCGCCAAGGCTTCCGCCGGACACGGCTGCAGTGCGTAGGGCATTTGCGGCAGATGCAGACCTGCCCGAACCATCCCGATCGCCACTTCATCTAGATGGCTAAGAACGGCGCGGGATGCCGCGGGCGGCAACATACGCCACAGCACCCGCCGGGCGCCGAACTCGTTCTCATGCTGGAGCAGCAGCAGGATCTGGAGCACAAGTTCCTCGTCCTCCCCGATTTCAGAGCAGCGGATGTTGTGCACATCCAGCGACCGGCCCGAGGCCGTTTCCATGATGCACAGAGCGGCGGACAGATGCAGGGCGTGAGCTATCGTCAGATGTGCCGCGTCGAAGCCTTCGCGGCACAGAGGCTCAATGGCGTCACCGGCGCGCCGCGCCTGCATGATCAAACGGATCGAGCAGAGGATGAAAAGTTCGGAGGTGTTGAGCGCACAGAGGCGGCGCGAGGAGACGGAAGGGGACATAGGCTCTCCAATCAGGATCGCCGCCGGATTGCGGGACCGGAAGAGCATATTCTCAATTAATAATGATTCGCAATAATATTAATAATCATTCTTATTTAAGATTAAATATTCATGTTTTTCAATAAAATAGCTCGACGACATTTCAGGCTGTACGCCGATTGAAGCTGAGATGCAGGACCCGGCCTGCGCAGTCTACAGACAGCGCGGTCTCATCGGCGTCGTCCGGTAGCGCGAGAGTCAAACGGAAGAAGTTGAGGCGGGGAAGCATGACGGCACCTTTGGTGAAGCCGGTGCGATCTTCGCTGGTGATGGTGAGAACGCGCTCCTTGATCCAAATGGAAACGTCGTCCAATCCGGGCTCCCGGATATCGGCTTTCACCGTATAGGACGTTTCGTACGCGATCAGTTCGACGCGCGGCGCGGCTTCCTGTCGCACGCTCGCAGACCGCGCGAGGTTGAAGAGAGATTTCATATTCTGTCTCAGCCGAATCCGAGGCTTAGGTGTGACGAACCTTCGACCCGTACGCTTTGACAGGTGTCAAACCAAAGTTCGGAACAACGTAAAATCCAACGCGTTGATTTTGCACGGCCTCCACGCAGTTGCCGGTGCAAGAGAAGGCGCCGCCGGCATCTCCTTTGGCACTCTGCACAAGAAGTGGCGAAGCGTCTCCCGTCCGTGTGGAAGGAGGTCAAGGAGGAAGACCTTCCTCTTGTTTCCGCGGGGGTGGGCTTCTATGCCCGTGTGGTAATTTTTCCCGCCGCTGATGCAATAGTTTCGCTCTAGGGGCGGCTCGCGAATCCGCAAACAATCCGCGAGCCTCTCAATTCGTACGGCCTGTCCTGGCGCGGAACGCCCGCCAACGCCTTTCCGATCAGGTCCGCGAGTTCACCTCGGGCGAGGATATGAAGCTTGGATTCGGCTTCGCGATCAGGCTGACCCTGTTCCTCTGGAGTACTTCGCGCACCGTCATGACGCTGTTGGCGGCCGTGAATATCGCCTATGAGAAGGCCGAAAGGCGCCGTTTGATTGCGGTTAGTTTAATAGCATCGGCCTTCACTCTCGCTGCGGTCGTCGTGATCATTGCGGGGATAGCGCGCCTCGGCAGGCCTCTGGCTGCTGTGGATAAAATGAAGCCCCCGCTAGGCTTGACGGGCTTGTCCTTTTCCTCCGCCCGCTGCGGTTGTTTTGGCAGATCTGGCTTTTCTATACCGCTCTTCGCGGCGAATCGGCGCCGCCCCGATAGCGTTGCCGACCCTAGGCACCGTGCCGGTCATGCTGTTCCGGGTGGTCCCTCAGTTGGCTTCTCGGCGTACGTGTTAAACTTCGGCAAATACAACGAGACCTTCCGCGCGTTCGCGGCCGAGGTCCTCCTCCTGTGTTTCTAAGGTTGCGCCCACGCCGTCAGGGGCGCCGCCGAAATCCACGCTGGATTCGAGTTTCGCGCGCACCAGGAGGGCCCTTTGCCGTTCCCGCATGAGTTTTCCACAGGCGCATATCCGCGATTTAGAGAACGGGAGCCCCGCCGCATGGCCCTGTGCATAACTCCGATGCGTGTTGAAACCATCGTCGGTGCTTGTGACGAATCCACGAGCCGTCCGCGCGCCGTTCCGGGTCAGGCGGTTCACGCCGCGCGCCCGGGACGTCTGCGGACTAGCGTTATGTTGCGGCCTACATAGGAGCGACCACAGCGGCGTCAGAACAATTGATGCCTTTTGTCCGCACGCTATCCGCGGGTCCGAGAGACGCGCACGAAATACATCACTCCGTACGCGCAAACTGCTTGTTGAAATCGCGTCTAGGCACCCCGGTTGAGGCCGAATGAGCGCAAAAAACCCAATAAAACTGGGTAAAATAGAGGTCCCTGCGAAGATCTGGCCGCCGTTGTATGCGTAGATAGCGCACATGCGACCACGCTTTAAATCGGTCTCCCGGCGCGTGCCACGCGCTGCGCTGCGACTGACGTAAAACTCCGCGCTACTTTTTTTCGCGTACTCGGCAAACCCGCACTTCTCTGCGACATCGGTTTGACGGGGACGCAACCGCGCGCTTGGCCATGCGTTTCATCAGGTTCACATGACGCACCGCGACTCATGAATGCGCCAGCGCGATGCAGTTTGCATCGAAAGGCAAGGCGTATCGCGCGCATGACCTGTAAAAAATGTCGCAAAATACGCGTTAAACACTGGTCCTTGCGCTTGCGTGGCCCCAGCACCTGCGATAAGAGTGCAATCAAGACGGCGCTGTTACCCTTATAAATAAGGCGTCCGTCGGGGTTTGCCGATCAACAATTCAGGGGTGGAAAAATGGCCACATCGTCCGATAAGCCTGCGGTTGTCACGTTGAAGCATCTGGCGGCGACGCTCGCCGACAAGCATGAACTGTCGAAGAAAGTTTCGGGTGAGATCCTCGGAGACCTCGTGGGTCTGCTCACGAAGCATCTCAAGAAAGGTGACAAGATCCGTATCGGCGGTTTCGGCGTGCTGCAGGTCCGTAAGCGTCCTGCTCGCATGGGCCGTAACCCGGCGACCGGCGAACAGATCAAGATTAAGGCCAGCAAGAAAGTCGCTTTCCGCGCTGCCAAGGAACTCAAGGAAGCCGTCTAATACGGTTTTCTTTGCGATGCGCGCCTTGTCCGGTCACCCGGGCAAGGCGCGAAATTGCCTCTTAAAGCCGGGTTCCCGGCTTTTTTTATTTCCGAGAACAAGCTTCGCCCGCTGGCGGATTGGGTGGCCGGATAAGAACCCCTATATCGGCGCCGGCGGTCTGTGCGCACCTGATGCGAGGCGGGACCGTGAGATTTACTTTGAGGCGGTCCACGGTGATCTCCTCACATATATGGCGCAAGCGCCGTATGTCCTGCATGCGACGAAGACATCGCCTTACGCGATGCGCGGGCGGAAGCTTGGACGCTTGAACAGCGCGTCACGAAGGCGGTTTACACCGACCCCAATGCCTAGGCGACGGCGGATCTGACGTCTCTCGCCTCCAAGCGCCGCTCGCTTGGCGGAGGCTATAGGGCCTTGCGGATATGAAATGTACGCTCGTAAGCCGACTTGTAGCGTTTCTAGACGTCCGGTCGGCTTACGCCTGCCCGCCCAACATTCCGCGTTCGTTCAACAAGCGCAAAATGAGATCCGCCGCTTCTTCGGCGGACACATGCGTTGTGTCGATGCGGAATTCCGGGTTGTGTGGTGCCTCATAAGGCGAATCGATTCCGGTGAAATTGCGGATCTCGCCACGGCGGGCTTTTTTATAAAGTCCTTTGGGATCGCGCCTTTCGGCCTCGTCCAGAGGCGTATCGACGAATACTTCGAAAAACTCGTCCGGTTGAAGCAGGTTACGGGCGAGTTCGCGTTCGGCGCGGAACGGCGAGATGAATGAAACAAGTACGATTAGGCCGGCGTCGACCATCAATTTAGAAACTTCAGCGACGCGCCGGATGTTTTCCACCCTGTCCGCATCGGTGAACCCGAGATCGCGGTTGAGGCCGTGACGTACATTGTCGCCGTCGAGGAGGTAGGTATGGCGGCCCAGGGCAAAAAGCTTCTTCTCCAATGCATTCGCGACGGTGGACTTGCCTGCGCCCGAAAGGCCCGTGAACCACAAGACGCAAGCTTTCTGATGCTTGTGGTTGGCGCGCGCGGATTTGTCGACCTCGACCGCTTGCCAATGGATATTCTTCGAGCGCCGTAACGCAAAGCGTATCAAGCCTGCGCCGACCGTAGCGTTGGTTATCCGGTCGATGAGGATAAAACCGCCCGTTTCGTGGTTCTTCTCGTACGGGTCGAACGTGATTTGCTGTGCCAACTGAATGTTAGCCACCGCGATCTCATTTAGCGCTAAGGTCTTCGCAGCCAGTTGTTCAAGCGTATTGACGTTTATTTTGTGCCGGATGCTCGTGACCGTGCCGGTCACCGCCTTCGTTCCGATTTTCACGAGGTAAGACCGCCCCGGCAGAAGCGGTTCTTCGCTCATCCATATCAGCGTCGTATTGAATTGATCCGCGATAGCCGGCGGATCCAGCGGCGAGGCCAGAACGTCGCCGCGCGCGATATCGATTTCATGGTCCAGGGTAAGGGTGACGGATTGCCCCGCGACCGCGTGCGCAAGATCCCCGTCGTAAGTCACCACGCGCGCGACGCGCGCCTCCTTGCCGGACGGCAAGACTCGCACCGTATCGCCCGAATATATTTCGCCGCTCGCGATGGTTCCGGAGAACCCACGGAAATTGAGGTCGGGCCTATTCACCCACTGTACGCACAAGCGGAACGGCGCGCTCCGAGACTGATCTATCGTCTCGACGTTTTCGAGGTGCTCGATAAGCGTCTGGCCTTCATACCAATCCATCGTAGAGGTGCGCGCGGTGACGTTGTCGCCCTTTAGGGCCGACAACGGAATCGCAGTCACTGCGTCGAGATTGATCTGGCGCCCAAACGCCGTGAACTCCGCACAAATCCGGCCGAAGGTGGCTTGATCGTAATCGACCAAATCCATCTTGTTGATCGCGAGCACGACTTTACGAATTCCCATCAACGAAACAAGGAAGGCGTGGCGCCGGGTCTGCGTGAGGATGCCCTTTCTGGCGTCCACCAGGATCACGGCGAGATTTGCGGTCGACGCGCCGGTGATCATGTTGCGTGTATATTGTTCGTGGCCGGGCGTGTCGGCGACGATGAAGGCTCGTCTGGCGGTCGAAAAGAACCGGTACGCGACATCGATGGTGATGCCCTGTTCGCGCTCGGCGGCGAGACCATCCATGAGAAGCGCGAAATCCAACGCGCCGCCCTGCGTGCCCACGGTTTTCGAATCCTGTTCGAGCGTCGAAAGCTGATCTTCGAAAACCATCTTGGAATCGTAAAGCAGGCGGCCAATCAGGGTCGACTTTCCGTCATCCACGCTTCCGCAGGTGATGAACCTCAAAAGGTCCTTGCGGCGGTGCGCCCGCAGCTGCTCTTCGACATTTTGTTCCATATTGGCCGGGGCCATCAGAAATAGCCCTCTTGCTTTTTCTTCTCCATGGACGCGGCGCTATCGTGATCGATCATGCGCCCTTGGCGCTCAGATGTCGTTGCCGCCAGCATTTCTCCGATAATCGCGGGCAAAGTGTCTGCCTCGCTTTCGATGGCGCCGGTCAGAGGGTAGCAACCCAACGTCCGGAAACGGACTTTCCTGAACTCAGGTTTCTCGCCGGTGTGAAGCGGCATGCGCGCATCATCCACCATGATTAATGCGCGGTCGCGTTTTACGACAGGCCTTTCCTTGGCGAAGTAGAGCGGAACGATCGGAATATTTTCTTGATAGATGTATTGCCAGACGTCGAGTTCCGTCCAGTTGGACAGAGGGAAGACGCGGATGCTTTCGCCTCTATGAACGCGGGTATTGTACAAACGCCAAAGTTCGGGGCGCTGTTCGCGCGGGTCCCAGCGGTGCTGCCCGCTGCGGAACGAGAAAACACGTTCCTTGGCGCGGGATTTTTCTTCGTCCCGACGCGCGCCGCCGAAAGCTGCGTCAAATTGCCATTTATCCAGCGCCTGTTTGAGACCTTGAGTTTTCATCACGTCCGTATGGACGGATGATCCATGCGTGAAGGGGCCGATGCCTTGCGCGATCCCTTCCGCGTTTGTGTGAACGAGAAGTTCCAAGCCAAGCTCGCGCACTCGTTGGTCGCGGAACGCGATCATTTCTTTGAACTTCCATGTGGTATCCACATGAAGTAGCGGGAAGGGTGGTTTGGCGGGGTAGAATGCCTTCATCGCAAGGTGCAGCATCACGGCGCTGTCCTTGCCGATGGAATACAGCATCACAGGCCGTTCACACTCCGCGACGACTTCGCGCAGAATGTGAATGCTCTCGGCTTCCAACCGCTGAAGATTGGTGAGGCCGGGGTGTGAGCCCGCCATTCGCCCGTCCTGTCCTATTTCACTCCGAGATGTACGGCGCCGTCCAAGCGGATGGTGCTGCCGTTCAACATGATGTTTTCCGCGATGGTCTGCACGAGGTGCGCGAATTCCTGCGCCTTGCCGAGACGCTTGGGAAAGAGCGTGGTTGCCGTCAGGGCTTCCACGGCCGCCGGCGGCAGACCCGCGAAGAGCGGGGTTTCAATCAAGCCGGGTGCGATCGTCATGACGCGAATCCCCGAAGCGGCGAATTCACGCGCAGCCGGCAGCGTCAGGCCGACGATGCCGCCCTTCGAAGAGGCGTAGGCGGCCTGCCCAATTTGGCCTTCGAAGCCCGCGATCGACGCGGTGTTCACGATCACGCCGCGCTCACCTTCGTCCATCGGGTCAAGTTGCATCATCTCCGCGGCCGAAAGCCGCATGATGTTGAACGTCCCGATAAGATTGACTTCGATCACCTTGCGGAAAAGAGCGAGATCGTGCGGGCCGTTTTTGCCCACGATTTTCGCCGCAGGTGCGATGCCGGCGCAGTTCACCACCAGCCGGGCCACGCCGTGGCGAGCCTTTGCGCCTTGAAGTGCGGCTTCTGTGGAGGCGGCATCGGTGATGTCACACGCGAAGGCGGCACCCCCGATTTCCTTGGCGACGGCTTCGCAGCTCGCGGCGTTAACGTCTAGGAGCGCTACCTTGGCGCCCAACGCGGCAAGGTGGCGCGCGGTCGCTGCGCCCATGCCCGAAGCGCCGCCCGTGACGATCGCCGAAATCCCGGATATTTTCATGATGATGTTCCCTCGCTGCTCATTTCGTTCAACCACAAATGGGCGACGACAACAAGGCGGTTTACACCATGGAAAAGCGGCGTTTAGGTGACTCCGAGCTGCTTGTCGGCCCGCTTGCTTTCGGCGGTAACGTTTTCGGCTGGACGGTAGATCAAAAGGCCGGGTTCGAACTCTTGGACGCATTCGTCGCGAACGGCCTCAATCTGATCGACACTGCGGACGTCTATGCGCGCTGGGTCCCCGGCGCGAAGGGCGGCGAGTCCGAATCCATCATCGGTGCTTGGATGAAGGCGCGGGGCAACCGCGACAAGGTCGTGATCGCTACAAAAGTCGGCATGGAAATGGGGCCGCGCGAAAAAGGTCTCTCGCGCCGCTGGATCACGGCTGCCGTTGAGGACTCGCTGCGGCGGTTGCAGACCGACTATATCGACCTCTATCAGGCGCACGCCGACGACACAGAGACACCGCAAGAGGAAACGGCGGAGGCTTTTGCCGATTTGATCAAAGCCGGCAAGGTGCGCGTCCTTGGCGCGTCGAACTTTGGCGCGGATCGGCTCGCGCTAGCGCTGCAGGTCAGTGCGCGGAAAGGCGTGCCGCGTTACCAAACGCTGCAGCCTCACTATAATTTGTACGAGCGGGTCGGGTTCGAGACGCTAACGCAGGCCGTTTGTGTCGCGCAAAACGTCAGCGTCATCCCTTATTTCCCGCTCGCCTCAGGCTTCCTATCGGGCAAGTATCGGTGCGAAGCCGATCTCGGGAAAAGTAAACGCGGCGGCGGCATGACGAAATATATGAACCCGCGGGGGTTCCGGATTCTTGATGCGCTGGATGATGTCGCGCGGCGTACCAGTGCGACGCCCGCGCGCGTGGCGCTGGCGTGGTTGATGCGGAGTCCCGCGGTCGTTGCGCCGATCGCGAGCGCGACGTCCCGCGCACAGCTCGAGGATATCGTGAAAGCAGCGAGCTTGAAGCTCGAAGCCGCCGAGGTCGAGGTTCTTACGCGCGCGAGTGCGCCGTGAGCGGCGTGATCGTCAACATACGGCCCGAGAACTATCGCGAGCGTTTTTATCAGGCGTTCGCATCGATCGGCTGGAGGATCGTTGATTCGCCCGTCCTCGTGCCGGAATCGCTGCGCGAACAGCTCCCGGAGCCAGGCGGCTACGACGCCGTCATTTTCACCAGCCAGATGGCCGTCGATATCTTGCGCGATACGCGCGGATGGCAAGACAAAATCGCCTACGCGGTCGGTCCGGCGACGGCGGACGCGGCGCGGGGCGCGGGATTCTTGCAAACGGTTCAAACCGGCCTCGACGCAAAGGATCTCGCCGCTTATCTCGCGGCAGCCTCATTTAAACAGGCCTTCTATCCGTCCGCCGTTGATGTCAGCGCCGACGTGTCATTGAACGACCCTGTGCGGATTCGAAGACTCGCCGTTTACCGCATGTCTCCAAGCCGTACTTTGACAGATGATTTTCTCGAGGCCGTACGTGGGGGCAGCCCGGCCGTCGTGCCGCTATTTTCGCGGCGCAGTGCGCAGGCGCTGGAGAACCTTCTGAAAGAGGCCGGGATCGCGGCGAAAAATGCCCGTTTATTCGCCGTGTCGATCAGCGCAGACGTGCTCGCGCCGGATGGAGGGCCTTGGCAGCTGAGGGCGGTTGCTGATATGCCCACATTGGAAGCCGTTGTTGCAAAAACAGCGGCTGTAGTGGCGAACATGAATTCCGAGGCGCTTCGATGACCAGCTTTGGACCGGCCAGAACTTTTCCGGCAACTCGCTTGCGCCGCGTGCGCGCCGCCGATTGGCGCCGCCGCTTGATCCGCGAGACGGCGGTAACGGCCGATGATCTTATCCTGCCACTCTTTATTATTGAGGGCGACAACGTTACGGAGCCCGTGACGAGTTTGCCGGGTGTGTCCCGTCTTTCCATCGACCGCGCCGTCGCCGTCGCGCGCGAAGCCGATCGGGAGGACCAGGGGGCCCTCCGGCAGCACCAGTCCGACGTGGGCGAGGAGCA
>JAIUPE010000095.1 GCA_020160875.1 Pseudomonadota bacterium | reverse complement strand
GCACGTCGCGCTTCCCCGCCGCCGTCTCCATGAGCGGCCAAGCGCTCATGACCACGGGCGCCATGATCCAATCGGCGACCCTCTATCCGGGTTTCGATGTGTCGGCCGACGGCCTCGGCGCCTGGCCCGCGCCGACCCAGGCCGCGCGCGCGCAAGCGCTGCAGGAGATTCTCGCCTTCGATAACGGTCTCACGCTCGTTCAGGCCGCCAACCAAGTGCGCCGCGACGCGGTCGAGTTGAATCAGCTCTTACGCGCCACGGGCAACGCCCCGGCGCTCACCACGATTTTCCCGGGCACCTCGCTTGGCCGGCAGATGCAGCAGGTCGCCAATATCATCCGCCTGCGCGGCGCCACCGGCATGCGCCGCCAGGTGTTTTTCGCTTCGCTCGGCGGCTTCGACACCCATTCGTCGCAAGGTTGGCAACATTGGGATCTTTTGCGTCAGGTCGGTGAAGCGATGCGCGCGCTCTATGACGCCACGGTCGAGATGGGCGTCGCGAACAGCGTCACGCAGTTCACCGAAACCGATTTCGGACGCACGTTGGAATCCAACGGCAGCGGTTCCGACCACGGCTGGGGCGGCCACCAGTTGGTCCTCGGCGGCTCCGTCAGGGGCGGCGACATGTTCGGGACTTTCCCGACACTCGCGCTCGGTGGGCCGGATGACGCCAACACGCGCGGCGCGCTCATCCCGACCACCTCGCTGGATCAGTTCGGCGCCACCTTCGCGCGTTGGTTCGGCGTCGCGGACGGCGCGCTGCCCCAAATCTTCCCGAATATCGGCCGCTTCGCGACGTCGAACGTCGGTTTTATGACTTAGATTGAAGGAAGGCGGTGAACCCTTCCATGTAGGTCTGAAGCTGCGCCTTTGCGGCCGCGTCCTTGAGATTGCCATCGGCATCGAAGATCTCACCGGCTTTCGATAAGGCCAGGCGGCCGCCGCTCCAGTGTTGCGCGCCGATGTGACGCAGGACAATCAGCCACGACGCCTGCGACAGGAGCGTGCCCCAGCCGCTTGGCGTGGCGCCGATCAGACCGACCCGCTTTCCGCCGAAGACACGCTTCACGTCGTTCGCGGGCCGGGTGAGCCAGTCGATGGCGTTCTTGAATACGCCGGGCATTGAATTGTTGTACTCGGGCGTGACGATCAATAGTCCGTCCGCCGCCGCGATCTTTTCTTTCAGCGCTTTCACGGTCTCCGGAAGACCATGCGCGGCCTCTTCATCGCCGTCATACAAGGGAATGCCGCGGATCGTCTCAATTTCAAGTTCGGCGCCGGGCGGCGTGAGCTCTTTCGCCGCGCGCAACAGGCCGGCATTGAACGACGCTTTCCGCAAGCTGCCCGAAAGGCCGATAATTCTCGTCATATCAAGTGTCCCCTTTTATTTACCGACCAGCCGGTCGAAGAATACAGTCGTGCCGGATTCGTTTCCCTGGCCCCGTTCGCATGAATTATGCATAGACACGCGGGTGCGCGAAACGGCCGAACGCATAGGTGCTTTGTCTGGAATTCCCTGTTCAAGCCCCGGGCTCCTCTGCAAAATAGCGCCAACCAAAAATAAAACGAACCCTGGGAGGCTCCTATTCTCGACTTCAATTTGGGCGAAACCGTCGAAGCCATTCGCGAAACGGCGCGCCGCTTTTCGAGCGACAAGATTGGCCCGCTCGCCGCGCGCATCGACCATGACAACGCCTTTCCGCGCGAGCTGTGGAAGCCCATGGGCGACCTGGGCCTGCACGGTATCACCGTTCCTGAAGAAGACGGCGGCTTAGGTCTCGGATACCTCGAGCATGTGGTGGCGATGGAAGAGGTCAGCCGCGAAAGCGCCTCCATCGGTCTTTCCTACGGCGCGCACTCCAATCTTTGTGTCAACCAGCTTCGCCGCTGGGGGAATGATGCCCAGAAGAAGAAGTATCTTCCCAAGTTGATCTCCGGCGAACATGTGGGCGCGCTAGCGATGAGCGAGTCTGGCGCCGGTTCCGACGTCGTCGGCATGAAACTGCGTGCCGTGAAGAAGGGCGATCGCTATATCCTCAACGGCACCAAGTTCTGGATCACCAATGCGCCGCATGCCGATACGCTGGTGGTCTATGCGAAGACCGAACCTGAGAAGGAAAGCCGGGGGATCACCGCGTTCTTGATCGAAAAGGACTTCAAGGGCTTCAAGTGCTCGCAGAAGCTCGACAAGATGGGCATGCGGGGCTCGGACACGGGTGAGTTGGTGTTCGAGGATTGCGAGGTGCCGGAAGAAAACATCATGGGGCCGCTCAATCGGGGCGTCGAAGTGCTCATGAGCGGCCTCGACTATGAGCGCGCGGTTCTCGCCGGCGGTCCGCTCGGCATCATGCAGAAATGCTTGGATATCGTGCTGCCGTATGTGCGCGAGCGCAGCCAATTCGGCCGTCCGATCGGGTCCTTCCAGCTCATGCAGGCGAAAGTCGCCGACATGTACGTCGCCTTCAACTCCGCACGCGCCTACGTCTACTCCGTTGCCAAGGCGTGCGATGCCGGCAAGACGACCCGCCAGGACGCGGCCGGTGCGATCCTTCTGGCCTCCGAAAACGCGGTGAAAGTTTCGCTCGAAGCCATCCAGGCCCTCGGCGGCGCCGGTTACACCAAGGATTGGCCGGTGGAGCGCTGCCTGCGTGATGCGAAACTCTATGACATCGGTGCCGGCACCAATGAAATCCGCCGCTTCCTGATCGGACGCGAACTCATCGGCGGTTGGCCGTCCAACCAATAATAAGAAGCGGAAAAGGGGAGCCGCCTAGTGCCGAAACTTCAGTCTCAGATCAATCCTCAGAGCGAGCAGTTCCAGAAGAACGCCGCTCACAACCGTGCGCTTGTCGATGAGCTGCGCCAGCATACGGCGCGGATCGGCCTTGGCGGCCCCGAGGACCAGCGCAAACGTCACGTCGGGCGCAAGAAGCTGCTGGTGCGCGACCGTATCGGCCAGCTTCTCGATCCCGGTTCGCCGTTCCTGGAAGTCGGCGCACTCGCGGCCTTCGGTATGTACAATGACGACGCGCCGGCTGCGGGCATGGTGTGCGGCGTCGGCCGTGTCTCTGGCCGTGAAGTCCTGATCGTCGCCAACGATCCGACGGTGAAGGGGGGAGCGTACTTTCCCCTGACGGTGAAGAAGCATTTGCGTGCGCAGGAAATCGCCCAACAGAACCGCTTGCCCTGTGTCTATCTCGTGGATAGCGGCGGCGCGAACTTGCCGCACCAAGCTGAAGTGTTCCCGGACCGCGAGCACTTTGGCCGCATCTTCTTCAACCAAGCCAACATGAGCGCGCAGGATATTCCGCAGATCGCCTGCGTAATGGGGTCGTGCACGGCGGGCGGCGCTTACGTCCCGGCCATGAGCGACGAAACCGTGATCGTGCGCAACCAGGGCACCATCTTCCTCGGTGGTCCGCCACTGGTAAAGGCGGCGACCGGCGAGGTGATCTCGGCTGAAGAGCTGGGTGGCGCCGACACCCACGGGCGCAAGTCCGGTGTCGTGGATCATGTGGCGAACAATGACGAGCACGCCCTTCAGATCGTACGCTCCATCGTCGCCAATCTGAACTCGATCAAGAAGGTCGATATGGACCTGCGTGATCCGAAGCCGCCGGCTTACGATCCCGCCGAGCTTTACGGCGTGGTGCCGACGGACGTGCGCGCGCCCTACGATGTGCGCGAAGTCATCGCCCGCATCGTCGACGGCTCCGAATTCGACGAGTTCAAGGCGCTGTACGGCACCACCTTGGTGTGCGGTTTCGCCCACATCTGGGGGCAGCCGATCGCCATCCTCGCCAATAACGGCGTGCTGTTTTCCGAAAGTGCGCTCAAGGGCGCGCATTTCATCGAACTCGCCTGCAAGCGCGGCATCCCGCTTCTGTTCCTCCAGAACATCTCCGGCTTCATGGTCGGCGGTAAGTACGAGGCGGGCGGCATCGCGAAAGACGGCGCGAAGCTCGTCACGGCGGTCGCCTGTGCGCAGGTGCCCAAATTCACCGTGTTGATCGGCGGCTCGTTCGGCGCCGGTAACTACGGTATGTGCGGACGCGCCTACAGCCCGCGCATGCTGTTTACCTGGCCCAACAGCCGCATCTCGGTCATGGGCGGCGAACAAGCGGCATCGGTGCTTGCCACCATTCGTCGCGACGCTCTGGAAGCCAAGGGCGAGAACTGGCCGACGGCCGACGAGGAAGCCTACAAGACGCCCATCCGCGAGCGTTACGAAGCGGAAGGTAATCCCTATTTCGCCAGCGCGCGGTTGTGGGACGACGGTATCATCGATCCCGCGCAAACCCGCGACGTGCTCGGCCTCGCCATCAGCGCCAGTCTCAATGCGCCGATCCCGAAGACCACCTTCGGCGTCTTCAGGATGTAATGACCATGCTACGTTCTCTTCTTATCGCCAACCGCGGGGAAATCGCCCGCCGTGTCATCCGCACCGCCCGCCGTCTGGGTGTGCGCACCGTCGCGGTCTACTCAGATGCCGACGCGAACGCACTGCATGTGCGCGAGGCGGACGCCGCCGTACACATCGGACCGCCGCCAGCCCGTGAGAGCTATCTCGTCCAGCAGAAAATCCTCGACGCCGCGAAAGCCGCGGGCGCGGAAGCGATCCATCCTGGCTATGGCTTCTTGTCTGAGAACGCGAAATTCGCCGATGCCGTGAAGGCCGCGGGTCTCATTTGGGTAGGTCCGCCTGCGTCCTCGATCCTCGCCATGGGTCTCAAGGATGCGGCCAAGAAACTTATGACCGAAGCCGGTGTGCCTGTGACCCCGGGCTATCTCGGGGACGATCAGAGCGAGGCCAGGCTGCAATCCGAAGCCGATCGTATCGGCTATCCGGTGCTCATCAAGGCCGTCGCGGGGGGCGGCGGGAAGGGCATGCGCCGCGTGAACGCGGCCGGCGAATTCTCGGCCGCGCTCGCCTCGGCCAAGCGTGAAGCTGCCGCGTCCTTCGGTGATGACCGCGTGCTGATCGAAAAGTACGTCACCCGCCCGCGCCATATAGAAGTACAAGTCTTCGCCGATCAGCACGGCAATGCCGTGCACTTGTTCGAGCGCGATTGCTCTCTCCAGCGCCGCCACCAGAAGGTGATCGAGGAAGCGCCGGCGCCGGGTATGGATGAAAAGACCCGCGCCGCGGTATGCGACGCAGCGGTCAAGGCCGCGAAAGCGATCAAGTACGAAGGCGCCGGTACCGTTGAGTTCATCGCCGACGCGTCGGAAGGCCTGCGCGCGGACCGCATCTGGTTCATGGAGATGAATACGCGCCTGCAGGTCGAGCATCCCGTCACGGAAACCATTACCGGTCAGGATCTCGTCGAATGGCAGCTCCGCGTCGCCTCTGGCGAACCGCTGCCGCTCAAGCAAAGCGAGCTCAAGATCACCGGGCATGCCATGGAGGCGCGGTTATATGCTGAAAACCCCGCCACCGGATTCTTGCCGTCCACCGGCCCGCTGACCCACTTCCGCATGCCGACCAGCGTGCGCGTGGACAGTGCTGTGGAAGAGGGGGGTGAGGTTAGCCCATTCTACGATCCCATGATCGCCAAGGTCATCGCATCAGGTCCGACGCGCACCGAAGCGGCTGCGCGCCTTGGCGCGGCTTGTGGTGAGGTGGAGGTCTGGCCGGTGCGCACGAACGCCGGATTCCTACGCCGCGCACTCGCCGATGAGGATTTCATCGCCGGCAAGATCGATACGGCTTTCATCGAGCAGCGTCTCGAACGCCTGGTGCCCAAGACGGAGCCTTCGTCGTCGGTGCTTCAGGCCGCCGCCCGCACGCGGATTGCAGCTAATCCCGGCGCAGCCGGCGCGTCGCCCTGGTCACGTCTGCAGGGCTTCCGCATCGCCGGCGAGGCCCATACGCAAGTCCGCTTGCGCGCGGGGACGAGTACCTATGACGTGGAAGTCGAATCCCGCCAGCCGACTCTGCACGGACGCATGGTCGGCGATGATATGGTGGTGTTCGACGGCGGCGATGCGTTCGCTTTCTCGCTCGCGACCATGCACGCCACCGATGGCGGTGGCGCCGGCAGTGGCTCGATCGTTTCGCCGATGCCGGGCAAGATCATTTCGGTCAAGGTGAAGGCTGGCGACACGGTCACCAAAGGCCAGGCATTGCTGATCCTCGAGGCGATGAAGATGGAGCACACACTGACCGCGCCGTTTGACGGCAAGGTCGCGTCGCTTAACGCCTCCGAAGGTGGTCAGGCCGTGGAAGGGGCCGTACTCGCCGTGGTCGAGGCGGCGAAGTAGTTAGCTCCAGCCAGCGGCCAAGCCGAGCACGCCAATGATGATCAAGTAAATCGCCACGACGTAATTCAGCAGTCGTGGAATGAGCAAGATCAAAATTCCCGCGATAAGTGCGATAAGCGGCTGAATCAGAACGACATTGGCGGTCATGGGCTCTCCTCAAGAGTTCTACGTACCGTCATGCAACGTGAGGGCGACCTCAATTGTTGCTCCCAAGGATGCAGCCGGCATATGATTGCGAGTCGCAACATATTGGGGGCGTAATGGATCGCGACGAGGCCGCACGGGCGTTTCTGGCTAAAATTCATAGTCTCGTGAGCGATTACATCAGCGGTACGGCGCCCGCCGGTCCGCTACCCAGCGCCATCCGGCGGATCTGGTCGGAAGAACGCGTAAGGCGGGCGGCCTCCGGCCTCGATACCGGTACGATCCGGCTATTCGCACTGCGTCAGTACGCCGACATCGATCTATCCTGGCCCATCGAAAAGCCACCAAGCGTGCAGACGCTGCAAGGCGCTTTGAAGGAGGTTGTCGAGCTCTGCGACGACCCGCGCCGCGTCTAGCCGGAGCGAACCCACGACGATCCGTTGTGCCTTTCGTTCGCGTCACCCGTCGCGAAGCGGCATTTAAAGGTTAATGGAAGTCGTGGCTGTGAAAACGCATCTTGCTGGGGTCAACGGTGAGGCTGCCATAAGTATCCCGTTGTTTGATCTCTATGTCCGCGCCGTCCTTGCTCACGCCGGCGAGCATGTCGTTGAGACAGTAGAGGCTGTCGGCCACCACATGGATGATCTCCCCCTCGCGCTGGACGCGGCCGACGCAGGCTAGAACATCAGAGGTCATTATGACGCTTCGATATTTGTCGAAGATCGTCGACCAAACCACCAAATTCCCGACGCCGGTTTCGTCTTCAAGTGTAATGAAGACGATGCCGCTCGCGGTTCCCGGGCGTTGACGCACAAGAACCAGTCCCGCGATCCGAACGCGATCGCCGTCCTTGAGACGTCGTAACTCAGCCATCGATTTCCATCTTTGGCGTGTGAGTTCGCCGCGCAGGAACGATAAGGGGTGAGCGCGGAGCGAGAAGGCCATGGTCGCGTAGTCTTCCACGACTTCTCCCGCCGCTGCCAGTGCCCGGAGCGTTACGCGTTCCTCCACGACCTCCGGACGGTCGAAGCCTTCCGCCTGGTCCGCGGCCATGAATAAGGGAAGCGGCTTATCGCTCAAGGACTTTACGATCCATAGTGCTTCACGGCGGCTGTAGCCCAAACTGGCGAACGCATCGGCTTCGGCAAGCTTCTCCAGTTGCGCCACGGGCGCGCCGGTCCGCCGCCAGAGGTCTTCGATGTTCTGGTAAGGAGTCTCAGGGCAGGGAATTTTGGCCATGATCTCATTGGCCGCGCCGGGCACCATGCGGAAGCCCAGCCGCACGGCGAATACATCCTGCGCCTGCCATTCCAAGACGCAGTCCCAGCGGCTCGCGTTGATGTCGACGGGCAGCACTGTCACGTCATGATCAATCGCATCGCGTATCAATTGCGCCGGAGCATAGAAACCCATGGGCTGAGCATTCAAGATCGCGCAGAGAAATACTTCCGGATGACGGCATTTGATGTAGGCGGAAGCATAAACCAGAAGTGCGAATGAAGCCGCGTGGCTTTCAGGAAAACCATAAGTCCCGAAACCCTCGATCTGGCTGAAGCAACGTTTGGCGAAATCCTCGGGATATCCATTTTCCACCATGCCCCTGATGAACTTTTCGCCAAAGACATTAAGGTTGCCATCGTTGCGAAACGTCGCCATCGCGCGGCGGAGCTGATCGGCCTCATTAGCCGTGAACTTGGCGGCCACGATGGCGATCTGCATCGCCTGCTCTTGAAAAAGGGGGATGCCTAAAGTGTTTTTGAGCACCTCCTTCAGCTCATCCTTGTAGTAATGCGGCTTTTCCTTGCCTTCACGGCGCCGCAAGTACGGATGCACCATGTCTCCCTGAATGGGGCCGGGGCGCACGATTGCAACCTCAATCACAAGGTCGCCGAGGTTGCGTGGGCGCAGCCGCGGCAGCATGCTCATCTGGGCGCGGCTTTCCACTTGGAATACGCCGATACTGTCGGCTTCGCATAACATGTCATAAACCGCCGGATCCTCCTTCGGCAGCGTATCCACCGTGTAGTCAAGTCCCTTGTGGGCGCTGAGAAGATCGAAGGCGCGCCGCAGGCAGCCGAGCATGCCAAGGCCGAGCACATCGACTTTCATCATGTGAAGGAGCTCGATGTCGTCCTTGTCCCACTCGATGACGGTGCGGTCTTCCATCGTCGCGTTCTCGATGGGAACGAGGTCATCGAGGCGTTCCTGGGTAATGACGAACCCGCCGGGATGCTGCGACAGATGCCGTGGAAAGCCAGTGATCTCCTGAGAGAGTTGGAGAAGGAGCTTGAGCCGGTAGTCGGTAGGGTCGAGGCCTAGGTTGCGGGCTTGGGATTCCGGAATGCCTGCTTCGCTCCACCCCCAGACGGATTTTGCCAGAACGGCCGCCGTATCCTCCGGCAGGCCCAAGGCCTTTGCGACCTCACGCACCGCGCGGCGTGAGCGATAATGGATCACAGTGGCCGTCAGTGCGGCGCGTTCGCGCCCATAGGCTTTATAGATCCATTGGATGACTTCTTCGCGCCGCTCATGTTCGAAATCGACGTCGATATCCGGGGGCTCGTTGCGGCTGGCGCTCACGAAGCGCTCAAACAGCAATGTACGGTGCATGGGATTTATTTCGGTGATTCCTAAGCAGTAGCACACCGCCGAATTGGCGGCGCTGCCGCGTCCCTGACAGAGAATGCCGATAGAGCGGGCATATTGCACAATCCGCCACACCGTCAGGAAATATGGCGCATATTCAAGCTGCGCGATGATCTTCAGCTCGTGTTTCACCTTGTCTTCGGCTTTTGCGGGGATGCCGTTGGGATATCGGACGGCCGCGCCTTTCCATGTCTCACGTTCCAATCCTTCTTGCGCCGTGAGACCCGGGAACAGATTCTCGTCAGGATACTGATATTTTAGTTGATCGAGGGAGAATGTGCAGCGCGCTGCGATCTCGGCGGTGCGTTCCACCGCCTCGGGGTGCATTTTGAATAGCCGCGCCATTTCCGCTGACGGTTTGAAAAAGCGGTCCGCCGACCATTCGCGCTCATGACCAAGCGCGTCGATCGTGCGACCCAGCCGGATGCAGGTGATGACATCCTGCAGCATGCGCCGGTCGGGCGTATGGTAGAGAACATCATTGGTCGCCACAGTCTGCACGCAGCACGCGGCGGCAAGGGTCGCAAGATCGGATAATCGCTGAATTTCGTTGGGACGGAAGCGCCGGGTCAACGCCATATAGGAACGCCCACGGAAATCGCTGCGTAGTTTCTGCAGTAATCCGCGTAAAGCGTCGTTCGCATAGTCCCCGAGGGCGATGAAAAACTGACCCTCGCCGTATTCCACCACATCTTCGTACGTAAGATGGCACTGACCTTTTTCCGCGCGCCGTTTACCTACGGTGAGAAGCCTTACCAGCCGGCTATAGGCTGCACGGTCCTGCGGATAACACAAAAGGCTTTCCCCGCTCATCAGGTCCAAGCGGCAGCCGGTGACCAGTTTGACGTTTGCCTGTTTCGCGGCGTCATAGGCTTTGACGATACCCGCCAGCGTATTGCGGTCGGTAATGGCCACGGTCTCGTGACCCATGATTTTCGCGGCGGCCACCATCTCGTGCGGGAAAGACGCGCCACGCAGGAAGGTGTAATTGGTGGTGACCTGGAGATCGACGTAACTCATGCGAACACGCCGTGCACATACCAGCGGTGGGTATTTTCCGTCGTGAGCCGGCTGTCGCGGTAAAGCCAGAAGCGTTCGCCTTGCGTGTCTTCGACGCGGAAGTAGTCACGCACCTCGGCGACTTCGCGGATGTCTTGCCACCACTCGCCGAAAACGCGTTCGGGACCGTCGGCGTGGGTGATCAACCGGGATTCGCCGCGCCATGTGAACCGCGCAGGCGGATGATCCGGCATCATCGCCATCACCTCAATCGGTTCCGGCGGAGAGAACAGCCTTACAGGGCGCGGCAAATTGGTGGACCACGACGCTGGAGGATGGTTCGCGGGGTCGGCTGGTTGCATGACTCGTTCGGGGATGTCGCTGGCATGCGACGCGATGCAATAGACATTGCGCGCCCCAACCTGATTGGCCAGTGAGTCCACCAGATCGGAAATATCGCCAATGCCGTCCACCCCTCTGTCGGCATCGATCTGGTGTGGAAAAAGAGGTTCCGTGCGCCAAGCGGTCAGCACGGCGGCATCGATCCCGAAGCCGGGATCCACCGTCTCGACCTTGTCGCTCAGGAGCTTGATGAAATGCGCGGAATTGCGCGATGGCCGCGCCAGCGCGAGACGAATGGTTTCCACACGATTGTCCGTGCGGAAGAACAGAAGGTCGAGCTTGCGTGCGCCTTCCTGGCTTTTCTCAAGCTCGGCGCATAACGGTGGCGCAAGGAGTGCAATGGTGCGCTTCAAGTCGTCCGCCGTACCGATTGGTTCGGCGAAGGTAAGGCGTTTGCGTTTCGCGGCGGGCGGCAATACAGCTTCGATGGACTCCGGCGCTTGCCCCAGCGCTTGATCGAGACGCAGAAGCAAGTCTTTGCCGAACCGCCGGGGAAGGGTCGCGCGCGGCACATGCCGCAGGTCGGCGATGGTCTTAAGGCCCACACGCCAGAGGCTGCGTCCTGTCGCGAGACTGATGCGCAGGGCCATGACCGGCAGCGGGTTCAAATCCGCCGGAGCGCTCGAAACCGTGACCGCGTGAGGACAGAAGTGAGCCAGCGCCCAAGCCGCGCCGGGGCTTGCCGCCATGGCGACACGCGCCGTCAGCCCATGCCCCGCCATCGCGCCTTGGATGGTTTCCAGCATCTTTGTCTCGCCGCCGAGCAGATGGGTGGCGCCGGTCGCGTCGATCCAGATGCTGTCGGGCGCGCAGGCGGAGACGAGAGGGCTGTAGCGTAAGCACCAGACGGCTAGCCGTTCCAAAGCGCGTGCGTCGTCCAGTGGTTGAGCGGGCAGCGCCACGACGTTCGGTTGCACGGCGCGGGCATGTGCGAGCGCAAGGCCGGGTGTGATTCCATCAGCGGCCGCTGCGGCGTTCACCGCCAGAACGATTCGGTGTTGATCCTCCAGATTGGCGATGACGATCGGTTTATCAACCAGCGCGGCGTTCGCCTCGGGACTCAAACGGCGCAACCGTGCTTCCATCGGCCAATGCGGAAGGAAGATGCAAATAACCCTGCGTATCGGGGACTTCCACATTCCAAGATCCAGTCGCTCCGCTGCGTGAACGCAGCAATTCAAGTGTCCAACGACCTCGTCCCGATTGCGGGATCAGGTGAGGGGAGGACGGCGCCGCGTTAATTCGCCAACGGCTCGCCGCGGCAATGGGTTCAAGCGCGCTATCCTTGCGCCGCCTTCGCAAGGTGAAGGCCATGGTGGCGCCGCTTTCGGCCGCGAGTGCCAAACGGCGGCTGGTCGTTAGCGTCAGGCGCGGCGTCTCGCCGATCACGCAGCCGAGGGACGCATGACGCAGGGCTTCTTCCATCACCGCCAGCACCTCTTTTTCCGACCGCGCCCGCACCACGATGAGACGCGAGACGGGCAACCCCACCTGTGCGAGCCCTGGAGCGTAAAAATCGGGCGACGTGCTGCACCACAAGACAGGCTTCCCAAGACGCCCCGCGCTCGCAGCGGCAAAAGCGCTTGCGGCGGCAAAGCCCGCGACGCTTACGCTGTTCACTTCATGCAGGGCCGATGTCGGCAGGCCGCCCTCGGACCAGAGGCTATCGAGCGCAGGAATGCCAAAAGGCAGGGCCTTTACGGCGCTGCGGCGGGTGGGAGCTTCAAGCCGCTCAAGACGGTGGATGCGTTCCCGTAAGTCTTTGAGAACGGCAGTTTTCCTGCCCGTTTGCATAGTGTGCGCCCATTTTTATCCTTCTAGTTTGTTCTAGTTTTGTTCTTGTCGCGGTGAGAGTCAAGGGCGCCGCCCAAATATCTATAAACATTGGAATTTCCCCGATGTGGAACGGTTGGGTTTCCGCATCTCCAGCCCAAGGAGTCCCTATGCTTCGCGGCGATAAATCCAGCTCTTTGGACAAGCAGAAGCCCCAGGCCGAACACGGTGAGAAAGCTTACGAAGGCAAAGGCGGCCGCAAGGGCCGTGCGGCGCGCAACGCCGCGCGTAAAAGCGTCCGCAAGAGAGCATCTCGATAGCGTGCGCCCGAAGATGAAGTTCGGCGGGAATGGCCTCGGACCAGCGCACAAAATGCTCGGACGCCTGGATGCTGTGGAATGTGCCGTTGATTTCAACGCGGCTCAACTGTTCGCCGATGTCCTCGGCTCGCGCTTCTGCGGCGGCTCCCTGGGACAGTGCGCTCCGCGCCGGATGTCGGTCTTGGCGGTATCAATGCTGTGCAGAAGTCTAGGCGGCGGAGGCGGCGCGCAACTGGGCTTTCAGGTGGGTTGCGGCCTTGGTGTAGCCGCCGTCGCCGCCGTCAATGAAGTGCACATGCTCATTCTGCGCGGGTGAGGTGACGAAGCAGGTCATGACGGCGTGGTCCGAGATGTGCATGCCATACTGCAGTTCGCCTCGCGCCTGACGCTCGTCCATGAATGCGCGCACAATGTCGATGCGGTCGCTGGGACAGTCGAACACCAACGCGAGGACCGCGCCGGAGCGCGCAAAATCGACGGCATTCTCGGTGATTTCCCGTTTGTACCGGCTGGGCAGCCACGGTCCGAGTGACCAGTCGAATTTATAGAACGCCGAGAGGAACAACGACTTGAGCGCGATCCATGTCACGAGTAATGCGACGGGCCGCCGCCCATGTAGCGCTTTCGCCTCGCGCACGATCCCCTTGGCCGGCCATTTGTTCACGAGCGCGCCCAGCGAAGCTGCCTTCAGGGATTCAACCCCCGTGAGTTTGTGGAGACTCATGTGCAACTCGCCGTGATCTCCGCCGCGGATAACGAGCGAAACCATCTTTCCGCGCTTGGACTGCAAGGGCTGCCAGCGGCAGGACAGGCCGGTGAGATCGGGCGGTTCGCCGTCATCTTCGTCGTCGCGCACCATGGCGAGATCGGTGAGGGAGGCGTCGGCGCTGCGCCCCTTCACGGCTTGTTCAAGGTCCTCAACGCCGCTGCCTTGAAAGACCGCGTACGCGTTTCCAGGCGAGGGCTCATATCGTCCGACGAGGACTTGGCATTTACGTTCGCTGAGGGCTCTAACCGGAACGAAGCCCACGCGAAGGTCGAGCCTGAATTCGCGTTTTGCAAATGTGCGCGTGCGTGCGAGCACCTTGCGCGCCTCATCCGCGAAGTCGGGCGGGATAAGGACCACGGCTCCGTCGCCGCCGAATTGGTAGGGAATGGAGCCGGCGAGATTGCTAAGGGCGGAAATCATTGCCGCCGCGGCGAAATTCACGTCC
>JAIUPE010000094.1 GCA_020160875.1 Pseudomonadota bacterium | reverse complement strand
CCGTCCCCGATCTTCGACCGCGCAGCCCTCGCCGAGCTCGCACCAGCGATCGCGGTTTATGAAAAAGGCATTCTCGAGCACGCGCCCGACGTTCAAAGCACGCTTGTGGAAGCCAAGTCTGCGCTCACGAAAGCGCTGCCGCCGGCTTCGGCCGGCGCCACGTCAACGGATCTCGCCGTCGTGCTCGCCGCGACACGCGATGTGAATGTGCTAGCCGGCGATCTGGGGCGCGCGCCACTTAAAACTCAGCGCCCTCCTTTTCTTATCAACGACCCCCATGCCTTCGCATTGCTCATGCCCGATGAATCAATGATGCCGCGCTTCGACGCAGGCGACATGCTGTACGTCAGCCCAGCCCGCGTTTTGGAAGGAGAAAAGATAGATGTCGTTGCTGAGCGCGCCGAAGGTGGATTTATCGTCGGCTCCTTGCTTTCCGCCACCAGTGATGCGGTGCGGCTGACGACACTCTCGCCGCGCACACGAGAGACATTCACGCGCTCCAAACTGCGCGGCATTTACCGGATTGTCGGGGTCCAGCGCCTCGGTTCGTAAGCTTATTTGCCGAGGTCGATAAAGACGGGCGTGCGCGGGCCGTTGACCTCGAAAGCCGAGTCTTTGTGTTTCGGCATCGCGAGACGCCGCGGCGGGTTGTTCGAAAGGCCGAACGGCTCGCTTGGCAGTCCAATCCACGTTTTGTCCAACTTCGTGTTGCCGTTTCGGTCATGGTAAACCGCGAGCGCGTAGATGCCGGCCTTCGGCACCGTGATGCAAAACTGTGTTTCGCCTTGGACCGCCGGCACACGAATACGCGCGAGCTTGCCGCCCGATTTCAGAAACTTCGCGGGGTCATCGTCGTGGACATCAACCGTGATCGTGCCGCTCGCCTCCCGCACATTTTCCACCGTGATCTGCATGGAGAAGGGATGCGTATCGCACGCGCCCTCCTGAACCGACGGTTCCGCCGGAACGTCGGATGCAGGCGCCTGGACGGCATCCTGCGCGGACGCCGCACTCACGGCGAGCATCGAAATAAATCCGATATATGCCGCTCTACGCATTGGCTCCCCGGAGGATTTATCGAACCCCAGCATGGGAAAACACCATGACGACTTTATGGCGAAACGTCCAGAAGGCGGCCCCCTCCTCTTCACGTTTATGGTAACAAAGCAACGATGTCATCACAGGCGAACGCATCCAACGACGATCTGCAACAACTGGCCGAGCAACTCTCGACGCCGGATTGCCGCATCACGCCGTCCGCCATCACGCGCGCGCGTGATGGGCAGGGGCGTTATTTCGAACCACTGATGCGCGTTCCACCGCTTCGTTTCGCGACCGATATGCTTGATCCGCGGCGCGCGCTGGATCAGGCGTCCGTTCTTTCGGCTTACGCGCCGCTAACCGGCAAGAAGGTGCTCGAGATCGGCTCGGGTGGCGGCGTTACTCATATCGTATGGTCGAAGGCACATCACATCGACGGTTGGGGCATCGAACCAGAAGGCGAGGGTTTCGGCGATACCGCAACGATCGCGCGCGACCTTATTCGCGCCAACGGCCTCGACGCATCGCGCATTGTCAATGCCACGGGGGAAGCCCTGCCATTCCGGGACGCCAGCTTCGATATCGTCTATTCGACGAATGTCCTAGAACACACGAGCGATCCGGCGCAGGTTCTGCGTGAGGCGGTGCGCGTGTTGAGACCGGGCGGGACGCTGCAAATCGTCTGCCCGAATTATCTATCCTATTTCGACGGCCACTATGCCGCCTTTCATCCACCCATCTTCTCGAATGCGTTCTTCCGCTGGTGGATCAAATGGGTGTGGCGGCGCGATCCTGCTTTTGCAGGAACTATCCGGACGGAGATCAATCCCGTGTGGGTCCGCAAACAGTTGAAACGGATCGGCAAAATAACGCCGATCAGCCTCCAGACACTTGGCCAGGAAAAATTCCGCGAACGGATGAAGACGGCTGACGTCCCCGGCATGCGGGGACTTTCAATGATCGCGCGCCTTGTTTCGATCGCCCGCCGCCTCGGCCTGAGCACCTTGGCGGCGGAGGTCATGATCCTTGCGCAGGGCTGGACCCCGCTGATCATTACCGTGAAGCGCGAGGGCCCCTAGAAGACGACGACAGAGCGGATCGACGTGCCCTCGTGCATCAGATCAAAGCCCTTGTTGATCTGATCCAGTTTCAGCACATGGGTGATCATCGGATCGATCTGAATTTTTCCGTTCATGTACCAATCGACAATCTTCGGAACATCGGTGCGCCCTTTCGCGCCGCCGAACGCGGTTCCGCGCCAGACGCGGCCAGTTACGAGTTGGAATGGGCGCGTCGAGACTTCTTTGCCGGATTCCGCGACACCGATGATGATGCTTTCCCCCCAACCCCGGTGACAGGATTCGAGCGCTTGGCGCATGACGGTCGTGTTTCCGGTGCAGTCGAACGTATAATCGCCACCGCCGCTCGTCAGCGCGACGAGATGCTGCACAAGATCGCCCTCAACCTTCAACGGATTGACGAAATGGGTCATGCCGAAGCGGCGGCCCCACTCTTCCTTGGTGGGATTGATATCCACACCTACGATCATGTCCGCGCCGACCATCTTGAGGCCTTGAATGACGTTGAGGCCGATGCCGCCGAGTCCGAAGACAATACAGTTGGCACCAGGTTCCACTTTCGCGGTGTTCACCACGGCGCCAATACCGGTGGTCACGCCGCAGCCGACGTAACAGGTGGTTTGAAACGGCGCATCGGTGCGGATCTTCGCGACGGAGATTTCCGGTAATACCGTGAAATTCGAGAACGTCGAGCAGCCCATATAGTGATAGATCGGCTTACCCTTGTATGAGAAACGCGACGTACCATCGGGCATCACGCCCTTGCCCTGGGTCGCGCGAATGGCGGTGCAGAGGTTCGTCTTGCCCGAAAGGCAGGATTTGCACTTCCGGCATTCTGGTGTGTAAAGCGGGATTACGTGATCGCCGACAGCGACCGACGTCACGCCCTTGCCGACTTCGCGCACCACGCCGGCGCCTTCATGTCCGAGGATCGAAGGGAACAGGCCTTCGGAGTCCAGGCCGTCCAGCGTGTAGGCGTCCGTGTGACAAATCCCGGTCGCCATGATCTCAACCAGCACCTCGCCTTCTTTCGGGCCTTCCAGATCGATTTCAATCACTTCGAGCGGCTTCTTGGCTTCGAAAGCGACGGCGGCGCGGGTTTTCATGGCGGGACCTCTCAGGGAAACGGATGGGCGCGGGCTTTGATGACTAACACGGCGTATCGGCCAAGCCGAAGACGCCTTCGGATATATCCCATATGATATTGATTTTCATATGTAATCTTTGTGGTATGGCCGGAAGATAACGAGTTCTGAATAGGGCTCAACCTTAAATTCTCATACGGCAAAGGGCGCGCTCCAAGCGTATACTGGTCGCTACACACACGCTCATCGGTGAGAGGCTGTTGAGCGTCCGACCCTTGGGAGGAAGACATGGGTTTGCGGAAACTACTGATGATTGCGGGAAGCGTCTTGTGCGTTTCCCTGCCGATGAGTGCGAAGGCGGCCGTGATCGTGCTCGGCGGCGGCTTTGCGCAGATGTGCTACGAGGCTGCGCGCGCTGTCGACGAGCCCGGTTTCAGTACGCAGCTCACCGGTTCGCGGATCGACATTCCGCCGCTTGATATCTGTTCCATCGCGATTAGCGCGGGCGATCTAACCGCGCGCGACCTCGCCGGCACTTATAACAACCGGGGCGTCGTGTACTTCTCGCAAGGCATGTTCAACGAAGCCATCAAGGACTTCGAACAAGGCTTGCGCCATCAGGACGACATTGGAGAATTGCATATCAATCGCGGTGCCAGCATGGTCGCGCTGAAACGCTGGGCCGACGCGGTCCCATCGCTCAACCGCGGCATCGAACTAGGCGCGCTTGAACTCGAAAAGGCCTACTACAATCGTGGCATCGCCTACGAAGAACTCGGCGACGTGCGCCGCGCATACTTCGACTACATGAAGGCCGCGTCCCTGAAGCCGGAATGGGAAGATCCGAAACTACAATTGACCCGCTTTACGGTTCGCAAGAAACCCTAAGGCGTAGGTGCACGCACTCTTGTGCGGACTAAACGCGGGGCGGACGGTCTAAAAGGGCCTCCGCCCCGTTCGTTTTTAAAAGTCGGTGGAACTCAGGAAAATTTCCGCGACCTTCTCGATACCGGCCTGATCGGCGGGGTCGAAGCGGCCCGCGTTCGGGCTGTCGAGGTCGATCACGCCAAGGACGCGTCCGTCCTTGATCAAAGGCACGACAAGCTCGGACCGCGAAGCGGAGTCACAAGCGATGTGACCCGGAAAAGCGTGGACGTCTTCGACCAGCACGGAAGCGCGGCGCTGTACGGACGCCCCGCAAACGCCCTTGCCCTTCGGAATGCGCACGCAGGCGACTTTGCCCTGGAACGGGCCCAGCACCAGCTCGTCATTGGCGCGCAGGAAGTAGAAGCCGGCCCAATTGAGGTCCGGGAGCATCTGGTAGATCAGCGCCGACGTATTGGCGGCATTCGCGATCAGATCGCGCTCGCCGCTCAGCAAGCCGCCGAGCTGCGAGGTGAGCTCACGATAGAATTCTGTCTTGTTGGAACTATCGATCGCGTGGGCTTCGAACACGGCTTTCAGTCTCCGCACAAAGCGTTGTTACAAATATGGGCGTACTTACAGCATGTTTCGTTTTCTAGCGCAATTTTGCACGCAGCCGCCTTGCTCAAAATGCTGATCCGCCAATATGATTTCGCCTCCGGAACACGATGGTGGAGGACACTATGATGCACCGTACGATTCGCGCGATTTTCGCCCTCAGCGTCATGCCGATCTATTTCGCGGCGAACGCGGCTGAACCAGCCCCCGCGCCGGCACGTCCCGCCCTCACCCTGACGACCACGGCCTTCGCAGACGGCACACAGATCCCGCTGAAGTACACGCAGGCGGGTGAACAGATTTCCCCGGCGTTGACGTGGACCAATGTTCCGGAAGGAACCCAGAGTTTCGTCCTGCACATGCGCGATCCGGATGTTGCGCGCAACAAGACGACCGAAGACCAGGTGCATTGGCTCGTGTGGGGCATTCCCGGCACCGCCAAGGGCATGCCCGAAGGCGTTCCCAAAGGTGAGAAGCTGGCGGACGGCTCCCAGCAGATCAGCGCCAGCGGCGCGGTGTACCGTGGTCCGGGCGCGCCCGCGACGGGGCCGTTGCATCACTACACTTTCGAACTGTTCGCCCTGGACACGAAGATCGACGTGGCCGCCGGCGCGGACGCGTGGGAAACCCGCACCAAGGTCTATCAGGCCATGAATGGGCATATCCTTGGCAAAGCCGTCTACGTCGGCCTCTTCCGCCGGCCGTAATAGCCTCGGGTTCTCAGCGTCCCTGTTTCATGGCTACTATGGCGCTTAAGCGCCAGTGAACGTATGCGGCGGCGCCTCATACGAAAGGCTGTGACATGGACGCTTCCGCGCCCCAAGGTTCCGCGACCGCCTCGCTTGAATCCTTCGGCTACAAGCAGGAACTGAAACGAAGCCTCAAACTGCGGGATCTAGTCGGTTATGGACTGGCCATGATCTCGCCGATCGCACCCGTCGCGGTCTTTGGTTACGTCTTCAATAAAAGTGAAGGCATGGTACCGCTGGTGTATGCCGTGGGGCTTGCCGCCATGCTGTTCACAGCGTGGAGCTACATCACCATGGCGCGGGCCTTCCCCATCGCGGGTTCGGTCTACGCTTACTCATCGCGTTCCTTGGGCCAAGTGGCGGGCTTCATCGCCGGATGGGCGATCCTCCTCGACTATCTGCTCGTCCCATCACTGATGTATCTCCTTAGCGCCATCGCACTAACGTCCGTCGTTCCGGCGGTGCCGAAATGGGTGTGGTTGACTATCCTTCTTGTATGCAATGGCGCGGCGAACTTATTCGGCGTGTCCCACACGACGAGGATCAGCGCTTACATGATGATGTGCCAGGTACTGTTCCTCGTGCTGTTCATGACCATCGCGATCATCGCCGTGACGAACGGAACGGCTGGCGCCTCATTCTCGACCGCGCCGCTCGTCAATCCCGCAGGCATTTCCCCCGGCGTGATTTTCGGCGCTCTTTCAATCGCGGCGCTCAGCTTCCTGGGCTTCGACGCTATCTCGACACTGGCAGAAGAATCCGAGGGTGGCGGACGCACGGTCGGTAAAGCCACCATCATCGTGCTCGTTGTGGCCGCACTGCTCTTCATCGGCCAAACCTACGTCATGTCCCTCTTTATCTTGGGACAAACCAGCCTACCGGAGGGCGCAGCAACCGATCAGGCTAGCTACAATATCGCGGGCGATATCGGGGGGACGTGGCTCAAGATTCTTGTATCATTGGGGGGTGGCGCGCTGGCGTGCATCCCCTCCGCTCTCACCGCGCAAACCGCGACATCGCGCCTGCTGTTCGGCATGGCGCGCGATGGGAAGCTGCCGCGCTTTCTTGCACATGTCAGTGAAGGCCGCAGAGTACCGGACCGCGCGGTTCTCCTGGTGAGCGCGATCACCATCGCTCTCATGGCGTATTTTGAAGAGCGGGTGGACACGCTTGCGTCGATGATTAACTTCGGCGCGCTCACAGGATTTATCTTCGTCAATCTTTCGGTAATCGCACACTACACCGTCCGTCAGAAAGACGGCCTTTGGGCGCGTCACCTCATTGCGCCAACCATTGGCGTTGCCTTCATTGGCTACGTCTTGTGGAATATGGAACGGTTCGCGCAGATGGCTGGCCTAGCTTGGCTTTCCATCGGCCTTTCCATCTTCGTGGCAAGCAAGGTCTTCGGCGCGACGACGCTCCCGATTCCGGAAGCGCCACCCTCCAATTAATTGGCCGCGACCAACCAGCCGAAGATCGTATCGACGATGGCTTGCGGCTTCATCGCACGCGCGTTTGACAGCGCGGTCGGATGGCCCGCGTTCAAGAAGCGGCCTTGCGGATCGAGAATGACGACCGTCGGGACAGCGGTGATCTTCACGCCGTAGGCCTGGGCGATATCCAGGTTCTTATTGAACCGCCCGACGTCGATCATCGCGACTTCGAAAGTGCGCGCGACATGGCCCTCGACTTCATCGAGTTCAAGCACGCCGCCGAGCACGCGGCAATCGGGGCACCAGTTGCCGCCGAAATCGAGCAAAACATGTTTGCCACTCGCCTTCGCGCGGGCGATAGCTGCTGCAACGTCGGCCTTCGCATCGGCCTGCTCGTTGTAGGGTAGCGGCAGCGGCGAGGGCAACGCGGCGCGGCTCAGCTGCGGCCGAGAAAGGTCGGCGTGCGCGCCAGACATGCCGAGCAGAGCGGCGCCAACCACGGTCAGGACTTTAAGAAGCGTACGATTCGCCATTTGAAATCTCCAATGGGCGGCACAGTACGTCCGTCATCCGGCGGACGCGTACGCTCCGGAATGGAGTTTCTTCTGAACCTGATTTGGCGAGATGATTTTTCGCTGTTTCGTGCGTAAAGCACGGGGGCCCATGTGTCTGAGCGTTCAGCAATGCATCGAGAACAGTGGTAGCGGAGGAGGGACTCGAACCCCCGACCTGTGGATTATGATTCCATCGCTCTAACCAGCTGAGCTACTCCGCCCAACTGTTCTTGTGCAGGGGGTGGGTTTTAAGTGGGCGATCCCAAATTGTCAAACGTCGACAACGGACCCACCAAAACTCCTAAGACATTGATCTATTGACCATATTCCTTAGCCGCTTGGCGCACCCTGGAAACGGGACCCGGCTGGACGGGTTTGTTGAACCCGGCTATAGACACATCTCATATTGTCTAGACATAATGCGACCACGCGTTACCGCTCTTACCAAGGGGATCCCTATGACTATCGTTCTCGACGGCTCGTCGCTGACCATCGAAAAGCTCGTTGCCATTGCTCGTTTCAACGAGCCCGTCCAGCTCGCGCCGGCCGCCCTTGAGCGGATCAAAATCTGCCGCGCGATGCTCGAAGAGAAGCTCGCCAATAAGGAGACGATGTACGGCATCAACACCGGCATCGGCGAATTCTCCGAGACGAAGCTCACCGACGAGCAGGTGAAGGATTTCCAGAAGTACCTCATCTACAACCACGCCGCCGGCATCGGCGAACCAATCCCAGCCGAGCATGTGCGCGCCGCCATGGCCGGCCGCGTCAATGTGCACGCCCATGGCAATTCGGGCTGCCGTCCGGAAATCACGCTGACCTTCGTGGAGATGCTCAATAAAGGCGTCACCCCGGTTGTCTGCCAAAAGGGCTCGGTCGGCGCGTGTGGAGACTTGGCCCCGATGGCCCAGCTCACCCTTCTGATGATGGGCGAAGGCGAAGCCTTTTATAAAGGCGAGCGCCTGCCGGGGGCTGAAGCCCTGAAGCGCGCCGGCATCCCCATCCCTGGCCTGCAGGCCCGTGATGGCCTTGCCGCCATCAACGGTTCGAATGTGCTCACTGGCATGTCGGCCCTGCACATCTACGACATGGAACGCTGGCTGAAGCAGGCGGAAATCGCCGCCGCCATGAGCATCGAAGCCCTGCTCGGTAACATGCGTCCCTACGGACCGAAACTGCACGAACTGCGCGGCTTCAAGGGCGCCATTGCCTCCGCCGCCCATATCTCGCGCGTCATCGCCGGCTCGGACCTCATGACCGGTAAGATGAAGACCAAGGTGCAGGACGCTTACTCCATGCGTTCGACCCCGCAGGTCATCGGCGCCGCCCGCGACGCCGTGGCCTACGCGCGCTCGCAGGTCGAAATCGAACTGAACGGCGTTGCCGATAACCCGATCTTCGTTCCGGAAGAAAAGCTCACCCTCACCGGCGCCAACTTCCAAGGCTCGCCGGTCTCGCTGCCGATGGATATGGCCGGGGCGGCGATCACCATGGTCTCGGTGCTCTCGGAGCGCCGCCTGAATCGCCTCACCAACCCCGCCCTTTCGCAGGGTCTGCCGGACTTCCTCGCCCACCAACCGGGCTTCTTCTCGGGTCTGATGCTGAGCCAGTACACCGCCGATCATCTGATCGTCGAACAGCGTATCCTCTCGGCTCCGGCCTCGGTACAGTCGATCCCGGCCGCCGCCGATCAGGAAGACTTCGTCTCCATGGGCATGAACACGGCCCTCAAGAACGGCCAGATCCTCGAGAACGCCTACGGCGTGCTGGGAATCGAGTTCATGGGCGCCGCGCAGGCGCTCGACTTCCGCGAATTCACGCCGGGCAAAGGCACGAACAAGGCACGCGAAGTGATCCGTAAATATGTGAAGCACCTCGACATCGACCGTCCGCTCTTCCCGGACCACAACGCGATGCAGAAGCTTGTGAAGTCGGGCGAGATCCTCGACGAAGTCGAAAAGGTTATCGGCGCTTAGACCGCCGACGCGGCTGCCCCACGACGCAAGTTGTGGGGCAGATGCGCGATGCCGACATCGCGCGCGATCCATCCGCCGCCGAACACACGTTCGCCGTCATAGAATACGCAGGCCTGACCCGGCGTAACGGCGGCCTCGGCTTCCGCCAGAACCACCCGCGCTTTCCCGCCCGCTTCACCGAACACGGTCGCCGCCATGGGCGGCTGCGTGTTGCGAAGCTTCACATGCAGCGGCGCACCGTCTTCCGATGGCCCCTGCCCTGCACCCAGCCAGTTCACGCTGTGAATCTCGAACGCGTTACGGAGGAGCGTCTCCTTCGGGCCGACGATCACGCGCGCGTTTTCCGGATCGACATGCACGACGTAAAGCGGCTCCGCTTCACCGCCAACACCAATGCCGCGGCGCTGGCCGACGGTGAAGTTGATGACGCCCGTATGCCGGCCGAGTACGCGGCCATCGACGTGAACGATATCACCCGGATTCGCGGCATCGGGCCGTAGCTTCTGAATGACATCGGCGTAGCGACCGTTCGGCACGAAGCAAATATCCTGGCTGTCCGGCTTTTCGGCGACATGCAGACCGAATTGAACCCCGAGCGCGCGGGCTTCAGGTTTCGTGAGGCCTCCGAGCGGAAAGCGTACGAAATCGAGCTGCGCCTGCGTCGTGGCGAAGAGAAAATAACTCTGATCCCGGTCAGGATCGACGGCGCGGTGCAACTCCGCGCCATTCGCGCCTTCAATGCGCTGAACATAGTGGCCGGTGGCGAGCGCGTCGGCCCCAAGGTCCTTGGCCGCCTTCAGAAGATCGCGGAACTTGACCGTCTGATTGCACAGCACGCACGGTACCGGCGTTTCACCGCGGATATAGGAATCGGCGAACCGGTCCATCACTTCGGATTTGAAATTGGTTTCGTAGTCGACGACGTAGTGCGGGATCCCGATACGATCGGCCACGCGGCGGGCGTCGTAAATGTCCTGACCCGCGCAACAGGTCTTGCTCTTGGCCGTGGCGGCGCCGTGATCATAAAGCTGCATCGTCAGGCCGACGACGTCATAGCCCTGCGAATGCAAGAGCGCGGCCGTGACAGAGCTATCCACCCCGCCCGACATCGCCACAACAATGCGCGACTTCGCGCTCATTCCATCATGTTCCGCGTGGACTGCGGCAAGCGTACCGTCAGGCCATCAAGAGCATCGGTCACAACAATCTGGCAAGCCAGGCGCGAGGTGCGACTGACCCCATAAGTGAGATCGAGCATGTCCGCTTCAGCTTCGGTCGGCTTGGGCAGTTTCCCGTACCATTCGTCCGAGACGATGACGTGGCAGGTCGAGCAGGCCATGGAGCCCTCACAGGCGCCTTCCATCTCGATGTCGTTGGCCTGGGCGATATGCAGCAGCGTCGTCTTGGAGTCAGTCGAGATCTCCTTCCGCGCGCCGTTCTTTTCAACAAACACAACTTTCGTCATGACCTACTCACTTATGCGGCAGCGTTGAAAGCCAGGGGCTGCCAGGCCTCGATAAAGCGGGTGATGTCCGCCTCGGCCGTCGTCCATCCCAGGCTTACGCGGACGGCGGTTTTGGCTTCGGCGGCATTCACGCCCATCGCCAGCAGAACATGCGAAGGCGCGATTTTGCCGGAGGAACACGCGGATCCCGCGCTGATGGAAACACCGGCCAGATCGAGACGCATGACTTGTGTTTCGCTTGAGACATTCGCAAGGGAGAAACAACTCGTATTGGCGAGGCGGGCGGCGCCCTCGCCGTAGATATTGGCCTGCGGCGCGGCAGCGCGGACCTTGCTTTCGAGGCTATCCCGCAGCGCGCGAACGCGTGGTATATCCGCGAGCAAACGTGGGACTTCGCGGGCGGCGGCTCCAAAGCTGACGATCCCGACAACGTTCTCGGTGCCCGCACGCCGGCGCCGTTCCTGGCCGCCGCCGGTGATCTGCGCGTTGAGATCGCCACGGAAAATCAGCGCGCCAACGCCCTTCAATCCACCAATCTTGTGGGCGGACAAACTCATGCTGTCCATGCCCGCCGAGAAATCGACTGGTACTTTTCCGAGCGCTTGCACGGCGTCACAGTGGACAAACGCGCCGTAGGACTTCGCGAGCGCCACCACCGCATCGAGCGGCTGCAACACACCCGTTTCATTGTTAGCCAGCATCACCGCAACCAGGACCGGACGCGGCGCGGACTTAAGCGCGTCTTCCAGCGCATTGAGATCTACAATCCCTTGCGCAGTCGCGCCAATGATCACCGCACCGGGCGCCGACGCGAGAACGGACGCGTGTTCAATGCCCGCGACAATCATGGACGCATAGTTTCCGCCCTTGAGCGCCAACACATTGGCTTCCGTGCCGCCGGAGGTGAAGATGATCTCTGCGGCAGAGGCGCCGGTGTGCGCGGCGATGTGTTCACGCGCATCTTCCACCAGGGCCCGGGCGCCGCGGCCACTGCCATGGACCGAGGATGGATTCCCGAACGCGCCCAAGCTCTCGCACACGGCCGCTTCAACCTGCGGCAGTAACGGCGCTGTAGCGTTGTAATCCAGATAGGTACGAGCGGTATCGGCCATGGGGGCTTTTAGCACCAAGAACCCCGTTCCAGAAGCGTTCTTCGGGCGATCACAACTCATTGATATAACGTTACAAAATAGACCTAAATGAAGAATTTGGAGGCATTCCGCCCGCACCTAGATATATAGTGTCGGCCAAGATTTGCCGTTTGCACCTGGATAGGCCTTACCCTAAATAATCGCCGCCTACCGGGTCCGTTGAACGGTGCAGCCGTTCTCCGCACGACCCCGCCTTGAAGGACCACATATGCCTGAAGTGATTTTTGCCGGCCCCGAGGGGCGTCTGGAAGGCCGCTACCACCATAGCGACATCCCCCGCGCCCCCATCGCCGTCATTCTTCATCCGCATCCGCAACACGGCGGCACGATGAACAACAAGGTTGTCTACAACCTGTACTACGTCTTCGTGAAAAAGGGCTTTTCGGTCGTTCGCTTCAACTTCCGCGGTGTCGGCCGTTCGCAAGGTGACTTCGACAACGGTCAAGGCGAACTGTCCGACGCGGCGGCCGCGCTCGATTGGCTGCAGTCCGTCAATCCCAATGCATCCGCCTGCTGGGTGGCCGGCTTCTCCTTCGGCGCCTGGATCGGCATGCAGCTTCTGATGCGCCGTCCGGAGATCGAGGGCTTCATCTCTATCGCGCCACCGGCCAACATGTACGACTTCTCGTTCCTCGCGCCGTGCCCGTCATCGGGCCTCATCCTGCAAGGCACCGACGACGACGTGGTGCCCGAACCTTCCGTCGAGAAGCTGGCGAACAAACTCAAGCTTCAGAAGAACATCACCATCGACTATCAACTGGTGAAGAGCGCGAACCACTTCTTCAAAGATCACATGGACCAGCTCACCACCTCGGTGAACTCGTACCTTGATATGCGCATGGGCGCGGGCGCCGCGCCCGGCAACAAGAAGAAGGCCGCGCAGGGCTAAGCCGTAGCAGCTTCCTGACTCGCCGGTGGCGTAACGACCCCGCCGGTCATCGGCTGCGAAACCCCCGTCGTTCCTGGGAACGTGATTGGCAATCCGCGGAAACTGCGCGCCGCGAGGTAGGCGAACGCCTGCGCTTCCACCGCATCGCCTTGCCAACCTTCAGCATCCACGCTTTCGGCAGCGATTCCGGTGTATTTGGTGAAGAATGCCATCATCGTCGGATTACGCCGGCCACCGCCCGTGACGAGCAGGCGCTTTGGACGCGCGGGACAATGCTTCAATCCCTCCGCCACACAGGCCGCCGTGAACGCCGTGAGCGTGGCCGCGCCGTCTTCGGTTGACAGCGCCGATACGAGATCGAGTGAGAAGTCATAACGGTCCAACGACTTCGGCGGGCGTTTGGCAAAAAAATCCTTGGCGAGCATTTTCTGAACGATGTCCTCATGGACGCGACCGGTGGCGCCGATACGGCCATCTTCGTCCATCGGCAGGCCTGCGCGCTTGGAGACCCAATCATCAAGCAGACCATTGCCCGGGCCGGTATCGAAAGCCAGCAACGCGCCCTCGCCGATCCAAGTGATGTTTCCGACCCCACCGATATTGAGAATGCCGGCAGGTTTCTCGACATTACGCGCAAGAGCGGCGTGGAAGATCGGCACCAGAGGCGCGCCCTGACCACCGGCTTTCACATCGGCGGTACGGAAATCCGAAACCACCGTAATGCCCGTGGCGTCCGCGAGACGCTGGGCATCGCCCATCTGCCAGGTATCGCGCACTTGAGGACGATGCCAGATCGTCTGTCCATGAAAGCCGATCAGATCGACGGCCTCATTTTTGAGCTTGGCCTTCTCCAGGAGACGATTCACGGCTTCGACGTGCAAATCCGTAACGGCGTTTTCGATTTCGCGAGAGGCTCCACGCTCGGGAACGGAGGCAACAAACGTCCGCAACTTCGTGCGAAAGGCGGGGGCAAAGGGCGTGGAGCTATCGGGCCCCAGGGCCAGCCGGCTCTCCCCGTC
>JAIUPE010000093.1 GCA_020160875.1 Pseudomonadota bacterium | reverse complement strand
CGCAACCGTGCGTCGAGATAGAGGTCCGGCTCGCTAAGCACACCATGAAAGAGATGGATCGCTCCCCCGTGCCCCTGCGCGAGCGCGGCGCGCAAGATCCCGTACAGCGGCGCGAGCCCCGTACCGGTGCCGGCGAGCAGGAGTGGATAGTCCCGCGCGCCTTCCGCGACGTAAAAGCACTTGCCGGCGGGTCCGCGCACGATCACCGATTCACCGACATCGGCCCGGATCAGGAATTCGCTCATGGCGCCGTCCTTCAACAGACGCACATGGAGTTCGATGACGTGGTCCTCGCCTGGATTGTTGGCGACCGAGTAGCTGCGCGCGATGCCGTCCGCCGTCAACACGGTCACATACTGTCCCGGCTCGCAGGCATAGGGCGTCGGCGTGGTGAGGCGCACGCGCATGACATTGTGGTTCAACATCTCCTTCGCGCTGATGACAGCATGCGTGTCCAGCAGCGCGTGATCCGGAGGCGCGACGCGCATATCGTCATCGGGCCGGCATTGGCAGGCGAGGAACATGTCCTGCTTGATGTAGGCCGGTTGAAGATCCTTCTGCGCGGCCTCCGGGATCTGCCCCTCGACGGCATGCATGAGGCATGACTGGCATACCCCGGAGCGGCAGGCATGCGGCACGCTGATTCCGTTGCGCGTCAGGCAATCGAGGACGCTTTCTCCCGCTTGCGCCTCGAATGTAGAATTGCCGTAGGAAATGCGTGCCGACATGGACCTTACCTTTAACAGAACAATATTTGCGCTTAGCGATCGAGAACGTCGTCACGCACGGAGTTGGCGATCTTGGCGACTTCCGCGATGTCGCTGTCGCTCACGCCAAGCTCCTTCAAGGTGGCGCCGAGCAGTTCGACAACGGCATCGACGTGGCTGTCGTTGAGGCCGCGCGCGACGAGATGCTTGTGGCCCTTGCGCATGTCGAGGCCGGTGTAGCTATTGGGCCCACCGAAAGCCATGGTCAGGAACGCCTTCTGCTTGGCGACCTGGCCGTCCATGTCGACGTTGTCGAAGAAGTGCGCGATCCGGTCGTCCGAGAGAACCTTGCGATAGAAGATATCGACGGCCGCGTTGACGGCATTCGTGCCGCCGAGACGATCAAACAGGGATTTCGCGGGTAAATTCATGGTTTTTCTCCTTTGGTTGTGATGAATGTGAAAATCTAGGCGTCGCGAGCGAGGCGAGCGTGCGGCCCGCGAGGGTGGCGAGAAAGGCGTTCGTGGCTTCGCCGAGCACATGCTTCAAGCGGCATGCCCGCGTGATGCGGCAGGTGTTGCGGGCAACGTCGAAACATTCGACCGCATGGAAATCGGTTTCGGTGGCCTTCACGAGTTCGGCCAGGGTGATTGCAGCCGCCGGACGTGCGAGCCGCAGGCCGCCGCCACGTCCCTTGGCGCTGGTTACAAAGCCGAGCCGCACGAGGTTGTGCGAGACTTTCACCAGATGATCGCGGGAGATTCCGAACCAGTCGGCGATCTCGCGTACAGAACAGGCCCGGTCGGGGTTTTCCGCGAGATATAATGCGACACGCAAGGAATAGTCGGTGAATTGAGTTAGACGCATAAACAAAGGGTTTTTAAATATGTATGGCGAATACATATTCAAAAGCCCCGCGCCCCGAATTGATTTCGGTCAACTCGAAAAGCGATTATACCGGAGCGTGCAAATGCAGCTGAACGGCAGCGATTTAGGAGAGACAGCGTTTCATGCCCGCCCTTAACTGGTCCCCACGCCGCATTCTCTTCACCGGCGTCGTCGCCGCGATCCTAACCATGACGTTGACGGTTGGCGTGCGGCTGATGAACGCGAGAGTCGCGGAGCGCGATGCGCCGGCGCGTGCCGATGACCGGCGGCTTGAGGATTTGCAGCGGATCGCGGATGCGGCCGTGGAGATTTACAAGAAAGATGGTTCGCTTCCGCAGACCCTGGACGACCTTCAGAAAAAAGCCCGCAACATCCGCACGGCAGATCCCGAAAGCTTCGAGATTTATGGGTATCGCGTCATCGACGCGACAAAGATCGAAGTGTGCGCGCGGTTGAGCGAAGAGCATCCGGGAGGCGTTCCCGGAAAAGATGGACGCCGCTGCTTCGAGGTGACCGTTTAGGCGCGCGGGATCACAAGCGCAACTTACGCCACCACCATTCGCCGCCCGCCTTCCATCGTCGCCGGACACCGCGCCAAAGATTCGGCGTGGCGCTTCGCAGCCGTCGTGGCTTACGCGACGACAACCCGCGGAAAATAAAAGCTCACAATCCAGTTCGGCATATCGACGATTTCCGAAATCCGGAGATCGCCGCACACCGAGCACAGCATGTAGGCGTCCGGCGGTGAGAAGCCGTGTTGGGCGACCAGCAAGTCGATCATGTTCGACACCGCCGCCCGCGCCGCCTGCATGAGGTCGGGGCCGATGCCCGTCGTGACTTCGTAGCCCTTCTTATCGAGATGCGCGGTCACCGGGCCCGGAGTTGTGAAGCGCGGGCTCGCGAGTTTGGTTTGTTTGACGAGGTCGAGCTTCACGGCCACGTTCATCGGGCTTTCGATGGCGGTGCCGCAGACCTCGCCATCCCCTTGCGCCGCGTGGGTGTCGCCGATGGAAAGCAACGCGCCTTTCACTTCGATCGGGAGATAGAGCGCGGCGCCGACGTTGAGATCGCGGATGTCCATGTTGCCGCCGACGTGACGCGGCGGGACGACGGAGTGCAGCCCCTTCTCGGCCGGCGCGAGGCCGATGGTGCCGGCGAAGGGTTTCAGCGGCACGCGGGCGTTCTTACCGAACAATACGGGCGCGAGGCTCGTGCTGTCGTATTTCCAGACGTGAAGTTCAGGTTCGGGGAATTGGTCCGTCAGAAGACCGAAGCCGGGGATCAATGCGGTCCAGCCCCAGCCGGACGGTTCGAAGCCCAGCAGCGTGATCTTGAGCACATCGCCGGGCTCGGCGCCGTCGACGAAGATGGGGCCCGTGACGGGGTTCACCTTGCCGAAGTCGAGGGTGGCGAGCGCGGCCGCCGTACTGCTTGGGTTGAACTGACCGGCGCTGGAGTCCGTGCATTCGAGATAGACCGTGTCACCGGGGGCGACGGTCTTTACAGGCGCGAGCGTGTTGTCCCAGCCGAAGTGGTGATGGTGGCGGTGGATGGTGTGTTTGCAGTCGAAGTGAGACATCGCGCGCCCCGCTTAAAAACAGAAAACAGAAAAGCCCCCCACCCTGACCCTCCCCACGAGGGGGAGGGAAAATGGGTGTGTGATTACTGCCCTTGCAGTTTTTCGCCGGGGGCTTGGGACCAGTCGAGGGCGGCGCTGCACCAGAGTTGGCGTTTGGGGGTGAGTTCGCGGCGCTGCTTCAAAGGGCCGGCGCGCAGGGTGATTTGCGGCGGCGCGGGCGCGACGCTGGCGGAATAGATGCGCGTGGCGCAGGTCGGGCAGAACGCGTGGGCGCGCGGGCGGCCGCTGTCGGCGGTCATCTTCATGTAGATGGCGGGCTGCGCCTTGGTGAAGTTCACCTTGGCGTCGACCGTGGGCACGCTGAAGGTGAAGGCGGAGCCGGCCGTGATCTGACAGTCATTGCAGTGACAGACGGAGCACTTCTCGGGGTCCACCTCGGCTGTATAGGTGATGGCGCCGCAATGGCAGCTTCCGTCGACTTTCATATGGGTTCTCTCCCCTCGTTATAGCCGTTCCAATGAGCCAACGGTAAACCCGGCGCCCCAATCGGGCAACTCTAGGGCCGTTTCGGGTTCACTTCTCTCAAAAAACTGAATGCCGGGCCCGCGAAAAACATGGGTCGCACCTTTTAGACCGCGTGGTATTACTGGTCATGAAATGGGGAAATTACCCATACATCAGGAGCGGTCTTAAAATGCACGCGGCCACACCGACAATCGCACCGAACGCCGAAAGGATCGCCATGGCCGGAACGCTCCCGTTCCTGGCGGCCCTCGCCTCCTTCACGATGATGAGCACGCCGGCCAAGGCCGATTCCCAGCTCTCGCACCTTCCGATGCCGGACTTCGCCGATCCGTACGGCAAGACGCCGATCCTGGGCTACAAGCCCGGTGAGTCGCAGATCCGCTTGGCGAACATGCGCGACGAAGGCACGGCCACGAACATCATCTCCATCTGGGGCCTCGATGAGAAGCGCTGGCTGGGTACCGTTCAGGTCGAGGTTCCGGCGAAGGCCTCCATCGCCGTCGAGCCGCACCTGATGCTGGAAACGTTCGCGCCCGTGAACTGGCGTCAGCCGGTCGCCCTCTACGTCGAGAACGGCCGCGAGCAGCAGCTGTGGCAGCATGTGCGTTCCACGGACCGCGCCAGCGCGCTCAAGGATCTCAGCGTGTGTACCTATTCGCCGCATGCCGATTACATCCCGGCGAGCCAGATCGTGCTCAACGCCTATATCAGCCGCGTCGGCGCGCTGCGCTCGGTCGTGAGCGTGCATAATTTCAGCGCGCAGGACGCGGTGTTCGAAGCGCGCCTGTACGACGCAGGCACCGGAGCCTCGCTCGGCAAGGTGGAGATCCCGCTGGCGGCGCGCGAAACCTTCAGCAACACGGCGCTGTGGCTGTTCGACCATTCGGACTATGCCTTCATCCAGGCGCCGCAACCACCGGGTTCGATGAACATCGCATTCGTACAGAAGGCGCCGCAGGATGGCGCGCGCGTGTCGGTCGCCCACTGGGTCGCCGACTATACGACCGGCGAAACCACCAATCTCTCCAACCCCTGCCCGATCACCGGCGGCACGATCGTCATTCCGCCGCTGCCGGCGCCGCAGGCGGCCGCAGAGAAGTAAGTCTTTCCGAGAGGTGCGGACGGCCGGCGGGGCTCACTCCCCGTTTGAGGCGTGCCGCGGAAACGGCCGGAGGGGTCCGTCCCCCTCCGGCCGTTTCTCTTTTGTATGGCCGCGATCAGGGATCGCGGTGAGCCATCACTGTCGGCGTTCTTTTTTGGTCATCCTGGGCGCAGCCCAGGATCCAGGGCTGCTGCGTCGGAACCGTGCCGAGGGCGCCGTAAGAACGGCAGCGTATTGAGTTCTAAAACTCTGGACCCTGGGCTTGCGCCCAGGGTGACGACACAGGTTTAGGCACCTTCAGGAGACTGAAGACTTGCGTCGGCGCCAGGCGCGGCGTTCGCCGTCAGCGCGATGCGGTGCGCGACGCACTGTTTGAGTTCCTCGAAATTCTTGAACCGGGCGGCGTCGTAGAAAACATAGACCAGGCGACCGGCGGCCGTGAAATCGGCCAGCCCCAGGCGGCCGCCCGTATAACCCGCCTCGCGCACGCGCTCCTCGATGACATGCAGGATATCAATGATGGGCAGGTTCCGGCGGCGGCAATGTTCGAGGACCTCGAGGCGCCTGTCGCATCCACGACGCAGCCTTCCTGGGTTAGAAGCTGATTTAGGAAATCGTAGAGACCGAGCACGACACCGGGCTTTCCGGCGTGATGCTGCGCCCAGCTTGCTTCGATGGCTTCAATGACAGATGCGGTATCGTCGCAGCGGATCGGCGCACGGCGTACCTGCGCTTGCGGAAAGACCAAGGCCCGTCTCCTCGTCTAACATGAATGGGAGGCGAGAGTGCTCCCCCGGGATGCAAACGCGGGGCGCGACGGAAAGTTGGGGAGTTCACGCGAAATAGTTCGCGGCGCCGCGATTCCGCCTCAAGTTGTGTGAAGTGTCGCCATAAAACTGGAGATAATTGGGAACGGCCGGTTATGATGCCAGCGGGTTCGAAGGGGGACGCCATGGATTTCGGAACAGCAATCGCGACTTGTTTTCGCAAATACGTCACCATCAAAGGACGCGCATCGCGCTCCGAGTATTGGTGGTTCGCTCTGTTTGGCCTTCTCCTGCAGCTATGCACCACCATTCTCGACCGCGCGCTGATGGGAACGGAAGAAGGCGCAGGTAAACCGTTTACCGCAATTCAAGGGATTGTCTTATTCCTGCCGTCGCTTGCCGTGATGGTGCGGCGATTTCACGACATCAATTTTTCAGGCTGGGTGCCGCTCGGGATGGCCGTCTTCGGCATTTTGCTCGCCGTGGCAGCCACAGCCTTCGATCTCGGTCTCAATCTATTATTCTTCTCGCTGCTGACGCTTCTGTTGATCGTTTACATCTACTTCCTCTGCACGAGCGGTGACCGGGGCGACAACCGCTTTGGGCCGGATCCGTTGGGACACTTTGCTCCTGCAACGCCGCAGAGTGGTGCGCAAGAAACGTCGGCCCCCACCGAGCCTCCAGCACCTGCTAACTAAGGCAGCTTACGAGGCATCGCGCGATACCAGCGCACATATGAAGCGCTCATCAGGCGGAAAAAATATCGGAGATATTTTTCTGAACGCGCGCGCGGTTAGTCCTTCGCGCCACCCAATGCGGTTTCGGGGACGTCGAAGCTGTCGTCGTCTTCGTCGTATGTGCGCTTCAGTTGTGCCGGGCGCGGCGGCGGGTGCGTCCCTTTACGAACGCTGGCGCCCTTGCTCTTCAAGGCGGGGAGCCTTCTCGTGGTCATCGCACGCGTCCGCCGCGCCGCATGTTCATGCGGGCGATGCGCCTTTAAATAGGCCGTGGAAAAGCAGGCGAATTATAGCGCTTTTGGCAGGCCCGGCCCCTTCCGGAATCCGCGGCCCACGCGCGCTTTTACAGGCCTGAAACAGGCGCCTGTGGATAAGTTTGAGTGGTAAAGGCGGGAGCTTTCTCGAACCCGCATGGCCCGAAAAGTTACGGCTTCAGCTCGGCCCAACCGGCCGGGATTTTCACATCCTGGCCGAGGGCTTGGGCGACGTTCTGATAGATCGGTTTGCCCTTATAAACCCACTGCATATAGCCATTGCCGCGGTCGAAAAGCGTCCATTCGGCTTCAGGCTTCGCATTGGCGCGGGCGCGGACCGGGGACCAGTCTTCCTTGCACTCGTCCGTACAGGTGGACTTATTGGGCTCATCCTTGTCCCGCGTATAGAACGGGTGCCCGTCGCTGGTCGCGAATTTATAGACTTTCTTGCCGTTGACGACTTTGTCTTCAAAGACGCTGACCTCGGCGGGAATGAATTGCGGGACGCCATCCTGCGCGAAGGCGCTGCTGGAAACGGCGGTGGTTCCGGCGGCCAGGGCCGCACCCAATGCAATGTAATTCATAGCGCCAATGTAGAGAGCCCGGCTTGGCCCGTCCAGAGGGGCGAAAGCGGTTCCGGTGCAATTCTCAACCCTGGCGCGCGGGCTCCCGCAGGATTGAAGGGCTGGAACCGGCGCGGGAACCTGCGGGACGCTTCGTCCCCCAGATGCTATGGTTTTTCCCAATTGGGGGGTACGCCGCCGGCAACGGCCGCGGGAAAAACATGAGCGAGCCCGAAACGGCGCCAGGCGGCGAACCTGGCCGCGACATTCTCGCAGCTTACCGCGAGCGCATCATGCGCTTGATGGCGATCGCGGGCGTGATCTTCCTGACGCCCTTCGCGATCAACGATCTCGTCCAGGCGCGTTACGCCCTGGGCGGCGCGATCCTTCTGGTGGTGTTCATCCTCGGCGTCGACGCGATCGCGATCCAAAAGAAAAAACGCGCGCCTTTTCCCTTCAGCCTTCTGCTCATCCCGATGGCCGCGAGCATCGTGCTCTCGCTCAAGCAACAAGGGTTCTATGGCGCGCTGTGGACGTATCCCGCGGTCCTGTTCTGCTATTTCGTATTGCCGCGGCGCGCGGCGAACATCGGAAGCCTTGTGCTCAGCGCGCTCGCGTCCGGGGTTGCCTATATCTACGTCGGGCCCGAAATCACCATCCGCTTCGTGGTCACGCTGGGATTGACCATCGTGATCATCAACATCATCCTCAACATCATCGGCCAATTGCAGCAGGAGTTGGTCGGCCAAGCCCTCACCGACCCGCTTACCGGCGCGTTCAACCGCCGGCAAATGGATATCTCGCTCGCGGAATCCATCGAACGCAACCGGCGCAGCGGCGCCCCCGCCTCTATTCTGTTGCTGGATATCGACCACTTCAAACGGGTCAACGACGACTTCGGCCACCATGTCGGCGACAAGGTCCTGAAAGGCATGGTAGCGCTGATCAAGAACCGCGCGCGCAAACTCGACCGCCTCTTCCGCATGGGCGGCGAGGAGTTCGTGCTGCTCCTTCCCGATACGCGCGCCAGCGCCGCCGTGAAACAGGCCGAAGCCTTACGCAAGCTGATAAGCGAATCCCATCTGATCGACCAACGCCCGGTGACGATCTCCATCGGCGTGGCGGAATACTGGTCCGAGCAGACACAGGACGCGTGGATACAGGCCGCCGACGACGCCCTCTATCAGGCGAAGAACCAGGGACGAAACATGGTGGTGTGCGGATCCGCCGACACGGACGCGATCCCGGGTCTTTCGGAAAGTCCGGAAAAGAAGTTCGGGCGCGCGGGCTGAAACGGCCGACGGCCGCTTCTCGTCGCAAGCCCGCGGGCGCAAAACCAGTTCCATTTTCTTTGTCCCGCCCGCCGCAAACCCGCCATAGTCCTTTCCCGAAAATCAACACAATCGCACGCGAGACTTGCACCCATCGAATAGCCATCGGCGAGCAACGGATGGGGGCTCTCATGCGCAGAACATTTACGGGTGGATTGCTTATTGCGAGCGCGATCGCGCTTTCGGGCTGCGCCTATTCCGACTGGTATGGGTCCGGCTACGGGTCCGGTTATGAAAGCTACGGTGGCTACGGTGGCTACAGTAGCTATGGCAGCTATGGCAGCTATGGCAGCTATCACTCCTCATCCTCCTATGGCGACGACGACGACGCGTACGGCCGCCATGATGAAAGATGGGAATACGAGCGACAGGCGCGCCGCGACCGCGAAGCCGAACAGCGCCGCATCGATCGCGAACGGGAACAGGCCGCGCGCGAACGGGACCGGGACCGGCGCGAAGCGCAGGACCGCGAACTGCGCGAACGCCAGCAGCAGGACCGCCGCGATGCGCTTGTCCGGGATAGGGCACGCGATGAGGCGCGCGAACGCGCCGCGCGCGACAATGACGCGCGCCGTGAACACGAGCGTGCCAACCGCGAGCGGGACGCCCGCGCCAGCGCGGCGGCGCTCGATGAACGAAAGAAAACCGAAGAAGACGTCGCCCGCGGCCTTTCCGGCATCCTGTCCAGAAAGTAGCGGAGGCTTACGCCATGCGCACGCATACATCGGCTCTGACGGTTCTTACAATGATCGGGCTGGCCGCCTGTGAAGCGCCTCATCCACCGCCACCCCCTCCGCCCGCGAGCCTAGGGGTGACCTTGACGGACACGCCGTCCGGCGCCGACGTGGACAAACAGAAGAGCGCGGTGACTCGCCCATAAATTCGCGGCCGGCGCCGCGGTCTGCCGCGCCCCGCACCGCCACCGTGCCGTGATCCTCGCGAATTGGCCGCGGGCGGCGGTCACCATTTGGTGAGCCCCGCTGGACCCACGGGCACGCTTCGCGTTGCCTGCTTGCGAAGGAGAAAATCCGCGATAGGATGCGCGCTTCTTACTGGGTTTTGCGGGTCTCTTTCTAGGCGGCATGGTTAAGAGCGTTCCTTGTATTCTGGTGGTCGAGGATGATCGCGCGGTGCGCGATTTGATCGTCGCCTTTCTGAGAAAGGGCGGCCATAGCAAGATCGTCACCGCGGGCAATGCCGAAGAAGGCCTGTTCTATCTGTTCCGCGACCCAGGTCTCGACATTCGGCTCGCCATCGTCGACCTCGTGCTGCCAAACGCCAGCGGCCTGGCCCTGATTCGCAAACTCCGGAACGCCAAATCCGCCCGCAGGCGCGCGACCCCCGTCATCGTCCTCACCAGCAGGACCGACATGGATACGTACAAAATGGCCGCCCGGCGCGGAATCCAGGGCTATATGATGAAGCCGGTGTCGGCGTCCCTCTTCCTGCAGACCGTCGCGGACGTGCTTGCGGGACGCAAACCCGGGCCCGCCTCGGATGCACCGACCGTTATCGCGCATCAGGAGCTCAACGACGTTCCCGCGCCGCCGTCCCTGGACGATTGATGTCCGATAGACCGCCCAATCGAAATCGACGCCCGCGCCCTACGTAGAATCCACAATTTCCGCCCCGACACCATTCCGGTGCTTTTTCGGCCCGGCCCCGCACCGGCCGCACGAAAACCGTGGAAACAGCGGTGAGATTCCAGCCCGCGGGCATGGGACGCGCTTGCGAAAAAAGAGCGGGGCGGAAAACGAGCGGGGCGGAAGAAGAGCGGGACGGCGATCCAATGTGATATCATCCCGCACGACCACAAGCGGGAGAGCGTACGTGACCCTCGCGGATCTGTCCGAAAATGGACTCGCCGATCTGGTGGCCCCCGGCCCAGGCTTCGCCTTGGAAGGCGCCGGCCTTGGCAACGCTCCCATCATCACGCCCCGCGTCCGCCTTTCCGTCCGCGCGGTGCGCAGCAGCGCCCTTAAGCAAGTTCTTCTCCGTTCCATGCACGTTTAAGCAGCCAGCACGGCCTCAGGAGCAACCCCATGTCTTCGGATACGCACACAGACCACAAGGACCACAAAACGGCCGATGCAAAGGCGCCCATGAAAGCGCCGCCGCCCGCGAAAAAAACAAAATCCGACGATGAGGACATCGCGGACGTCACGCCCGCCGCAAAGCAAAAGACGCTGCCGACGGGCCTTTCACGCGCCATCGTCATCGCGACTTTCATTTTCTCGGTTGCCTACGCGAGCGTTGGCCTTCTCAGCGACCGCTACGCCATCTCGCCGGTGCCGAATTCAGCGAACAGTTTCGTCTACCGTATCGACCGTCTGACCGGTTCCATTGAGTTTTGCGGGTCTCAACAATGTACCGTTGTCCGAACCAGCGCCGCGGAGTAGCGCAGCGCCGCCGATCCACAGGCCCGCAACTCACAGAGACCGCTATTTTTCGAGCGTACGTTTAAGAGCGGAAAGCTCGTCATCCACGCGGCGCATCGCCGCGGCGAAATCCGCCTCGGATACGATGGTCGGCTTGGTGAAGGTCACGACATAGACGGCGCCGCCGCCTGCCGCCACGACCCGGGCGGCGAGCGTCCATGGGTTGCCCGCCGCATCGATGAGGGTGCGGTCGACAACGCCCGTTTCCGCATCGCTGCGCGTGATTGCGCCGCCTGTCCAAGGCGACGCGGGCTTTTGCGCCGCGAGGTGCTTGAACACCGCGCCCTGGTCGGCCGCGATCGCGATGGATTTTGTGGCCGTGATGGCCAGACGGACAGCCCCGCGCTTCGCACCGGCGTCACCGGCTTCATAATTCTCACGGATGTCATAGCGCATGAGCGCGTCGTCGATGCTCTTGGACGCCAGCGCGCGCCAGAACCCCAGCGCCTCGCCCTGCTCGAACGGCCCATAGACCTCCAGCTCCTTGCCGGAGGCAAGACGCGTGAAGGAGGAATCGGCATATTCGCCGCCGACAACCCAGTAGCTGCTTTTCTTCTCGCCCACCTTCTCATCGGCGGAAATGAAGTAGCGCACCATGGCGTTGTCGATGCTCTGGCCGGTGAGTTCGCGCCAACGGACCTTGGCTTCGCGTTCAGTGGCGAAGGGACCATAGGTCTCCAATTTCGTGCCGGGATACGGCTCGCGGAACGAGGTATCGGCGTACTCGCCGCCGATGACGTAAAAGCGCTGTTCGGACATATCTTTACGGGGCCGTTGCTTTCGAGGCTCTTGCGGGGTGCGGAACATACAACATGCCGGGGTAGGGTTGAAGACACCGGAAGTGCGTGAAACCTATGCAAAAAAGCAGCGTGCCGCCCGTAAATTTGGGGTCCGGCGCCGTCACCACGGCGCCGGCGGACCTTGGACACGATTTCCCGCGTTGATGTTGCCGTCCCAGGGCTTATGGTGCGGCCATGACCCTTGAAAAACCTATCCATATTGTCGGTGGCGGCCTCGCGGGCAGCGAAGCGGCCTGGCAGATCGCCGAAGCCGGCCAGTCCGTCGTGATCCACGAAATGCGCCGCCTTTCGGTCCCAGGCCGCATGACGGAGGCTCACAAGACCGAGACCCTGGCGGAACTCGTGTGTTCCAATTCCTTCCGGTCCGACGACGCGGATTATAACGCCGTCGGCCTCCTGCATTCCGAGATGCGCCGCTGCGGGTCGCTGATCATGGCGGCCGCCGACGCGCACCGGGTGCCGGCCGGGTCCGCCCTGGCCGTGGACCGCGACGGGTTCGCCGCCGCGGTCCAGGAAAAGCTGCTCGCCCACCCGAACGTGACGCTCGTGCGCGATGAGGTCGCGGGCCTGCCGCCCGAGGACTGGGACAGCGTCATCATCGCCACGGGTCCCCTCACCTCGCCCGCCTTGAGCACGGCGATTCGCGGGTTGACCGGGGAGGACGCGCTCGCTTTCTTCGACGCGATCGCGCCGATCGTGCATAAAGAGTCCATCAACATGGACGTCGCCTGGTTCCAGTCGCGCTACGACAAGGGCGCCGAAGTGGAAGGCGGCGGCGCCGACTATATCAATTGCCCGTTGGACAAGGCGCAATACGAAGCTTTCGTCGACGCGCTCCGCACGAGCGAGAAAACCGAATTCAAGCAGTGGGAAAAGGACACGCCCTACTTCGACGGCTGCCTGCCCATTGAAGTGATGGCCGAACGCGGCGTTGAAACGCTTGCGCACGGTCCGATGAAACCGGTCGGCCTGCGCGATCCGCGCACCGGTCATCGCCCCTGGGCGGTGGTGCAACTGCGCCAGGACAATGCGCTGGGTACGCTGTTCAACATGGTCGGTTTCCAGACCAAGATGAAACACGGCGAACAGGTACGCATCTTCCGCATGATCCCGGGCCTCGAGAACGCCGAATTCGCGCGCCTTGGCGGCATTCACCGCAACACCTTCATCAATTCGCCGCGCCTTCTCGACAAGACGCTGCGCTTGAAGGCGATGCCGCGCCTGCGGTTCGCGGGGCAGATCACGGGCTGCGAGGGTTATGTGGAAAGCGCCGCGGTTGGGCTGATGACGGGGCGTTTCGCCGCCGCCGAACGGCGCGGCCAGACACCGAACGCGCCACCGGCGACGACAGCGCTCGGCGCGCTGCTGAGCCACATCACCGGCGGCGCCGACGCGACAACGTTCCAGCCCATGAATATCAACTTCGGCCTGTTCCCGGATCTCGACGTGCGCGACGGCAAAGGACGGCCCATTCGGGGCCGCGACCGCAAGAAAGCCGTAGCCGCGCGCGCGCGCGCCGATCTCGACGCCTGGCTGGGCACGAAGCTGGCGGCGGAATGATCGCCTACTTCAGATACCTGATGCGGACCTGGTATTTCCGCATCCTTCTGACGGCCTACGCCTTCTTCGTGTTCATGGGCATGATGCCCAAAGCACCGCCGCGCGGACGCTTTCAGGGCGTCGGCGAACACCTTTTCCTGACAGTGAGTAATTCTCTCGGCGGCTTCGTGGCGCTCGGCGTACTTGTGCTTGTCGTGTTTGTGGCCTGGGCCGGCATCGCCACGGCCGCGGGGCAGCGGGTCGACCCGGCGCCCGTCTTCCCGGATCCCGCAGCAAAAGACGAATAGCGTTCAAGCGCCGCCCGCCAACGCCGCGCGGATCTTGTCCGATGCGTTTTTCGTCAGGAGCCGGACGCCGAACCATCCCCAGTAAATCCTGTGATGCACGATAAGTCCGGCCTCGATCTCCATCACCTCGACGAGATCGACTTGTTCGCCCGTGGGCGTTTTACGTGGGTACTCCCATATGAGCGTGCGGCCATCGGTGAAATATTCTCCGGTCCGGTACCATCGCACGAGCTGATTGGGGCGGCGTTGGGTCCCCTCCACGATGAAACGGCGGAGCTGAGTCCGCCCGCGCAGCACGCCGCCCGGATGATCATCGCATATCGCCGGAACGAGCGGGCTTTCGAGCACGGCCTCCTCGGCATACAAGGCCAGAAGGCCGTCAACGTCGCGGCCCTGCGCGCACGCGTGCCATGCCTCATAGATGCGCCGGCAATCGTCGATGTTCGGTTGTGGTGTCATGGCCCTCTTCCAAGATGCCTGCCTTCGCGAGACGATATCGCCGATTTCGGTGATCCGATGTTTCACCGCGCCGTGAAACGTCGTAGTGATCGAAGGCCGTAATTCTCCTCGGGTCGAGGTCCGATGACGCAACCTGGTTTCTCCCGCATCGCGCATTTGCTCGCCGATCCCGCCCGGGAGGCGATGCTGGTCGCGCTCGCCGGGCACGACGCCCTGCCGGCTGGGGAGCTCGCCCGCGCGGCCGGACTTTCGGCGCAAAGCGCCAGCGGCCACCTTCGAAAGCTGGTTGAGGGCGGCGTCCTTCGCGTCCAGACGCAA
>JAIUPE010000092.1 GCA_020160875.1 Pseudomonadota bacterium | reverse complement strand
ACTTGAAATCCGTCATCGTTCCGTCCGTCCAATCTCCGCCAAGCATGCTCAAGCTTCACGATTTTTGCAACAGAGCCGTGAACGCCACATACAGCTATGACCCGTTAGACCGGCGGGTTTCTAAAACTGTCAATGGCGTGGTCACCAAATACCTGTGGGCCGGACAGAATATCGTCGCTGAGTATGATGACGAGGACACCCTACTACGTCGGTATGTGCACGGGGCGGGTGTGGATGAACCGGTAGCCCAGATCGAATATAGCCCGGGCACGGGTACGACCTATTTCCATCAGGATCATTTGGGAACCGTGGTTGCTGTCACGGATGATGGGGGCGACCTCGTTGATACCTTTAGCTACTCTACCCATGGCGAAGTGGGTTCAGAGGGCGGCGAAGGCGCGATTTGGCGGTTTGCGGGGCGGCAGTATGACAAGGAAACGCAGCTCTACTATAATCGCGCGCGCATGTATTCGCCCGCCGTCGGGCGCTTCCTGCAAACCGACCCCGCCGGAGATGTCGATAGCCTCAATCTCTATCAATACGCTCTCTGGGATCCGATTATGAATAAGGACCCCAGTGGAAATGATGCGCTCCGCGTAGATCACGAGGGCGGCGGTATTACTATAATGATCCCCATTCTGTTTACAGGTCCGGGAGCCACGCCTGCGAACGTACAGGCGCTAATAAACGGAATGAATTCCGTACAAGGGCTCAATAGCAATCAAAGAATCATGGCCTTTCCCACTGATAGAGCGATTCAAGGGGTCTTGAACGTACTTGATATGACACCGGGAAATGACCCCAATTGTGGGCCCGCCGGCGAATGCGTCTATAGACTCGGTGGTTACATGGGGCACATAAACAGCGCTCTAGTTGGGGATGCTAACGCGGGCCGCCATGAAATCCCCCATTTTGCGGGTATAAAAGATCAATACGGCGAAACTAATCAGCCAGGCGAGCCGCGTACTACTGCGCCTTACAGAGGGTATGAGAATAATCTCATGGGAGTTCGAAACGGTAATTTGCTGACGCCTGGTCAATTCAATGAGGCGCTGAGAAATTCGTCGACAAAAAAGCTGCATGACACAGGGGGGAGCGGTTGGTTTGGACGACTGGGTTCGTCAAAAGATAAATATTAGTGCATGCATTCCCGGTATGGGGCGCCCAAGTTCGCCAGGGTCCATTCCGGTAGAGAGAGCGATAAGGGCCCATAGAAGGAGAGTTAGATGCTAGCGCGGACCAGAGGTTGTCGTTTGGCGCTTTGCTTGTTGTTGGCGCTTAATGCCCAAATAAGATCTACGCTAGCTTCGACTGCCTCGGACTCACGCGTGCCTATAGCGACCGAAGTTTGGCGTCGAGGCGACGACGGTCTGACGTCGAATTTCTATGTTGCCGTGCAAAATGCACTCGAAAGAAATAGTACATTTCTACTTCACTTCACTGATGCTTCACTCATCTTCAAAGTATCCATTGCAGATCATGTAATGACTGCGGTCAACGACGGCAGGGAGCAAGTTCTGTATACCGTAGAGTTTTCAATCAAGGATTCACGCGAACTTGGCAGCTTGAAAGGTTGGTGTTGGATTGGCGAGTTGGAAGACTGCGCGAACCAAGTGGAGATAGAGGCAACTCATCTAATCAGGCAGATACGGTAAGAGGTTGAGCATAGACTGAACCTCGAAACCGAATTCCTTTGCGGTCTCGCAGACTTATCGCAAGCGAGGATCACCGCGAATTCACATACATGAGAAAAAATGGCTCTTCCGTTGAGGCAATGGTGAAGTGCCTGGAGGGCGGTGTCGATCATCTGCACGACGAACTTCTGTTGCGCCCTGTAGAGATCGGTGCCCATCTTGCCGGCGAGGATGGCGCGCGCGTAGCTCTGAATTTGCGGCCAACGAGATAAGCAACACAGTAAGTGTGGCCATAAGCCGCGTGCCCCTCGCAGTTCAGTGCGAGGGTCTGTGGATATCTTTTATGATTATTACTTGGCATCGGGCAAAACTCAGCCGCGCGAAAAAATTCTCTTGCGCTCACAGAGGTTGTGATGTGAACCTGAGCCGAATTCGCGCGAGATTCAACCGTTTACGGTGAATCGAGCGCCAAGGCGCCTTGAAGCGCCAGAAATGGAATGTCAGCGGCTGGTCTGAAATCTGCTCAAACGAGGGGAGAGCAGGCAATTGCCGCGTGAAAAATCCAAAGCATCGTTACGGCGGTGGCTAATCCACGTTGCGTGAGCAGCCGTGTTTTTGCTTTTTGGGTTTTCGGAAGTGCTAGGCGGCCCGGCCGATCAGTACCGTGAAGATTTCATTTACGATGAACTGGGGCGTCTAAAGCAAAAAACCTACTTTGATGCCGATGTCCAGCAACGCGAGATATTCAGTTATGACGCAGTCGGCAACCGCGTTCTGAAAGCCGTCGCCGGCACGTTCTTTCTCATCGACGGCGATAGCTCATTCAATAACGCTGAGCAGGAAACCGTTGCAATCAGGCGCATGGGCGATATCACCGCGGCCCAGCGCATTGATCTGGATCTAAACGACATCACGGCCACAGCGGGAATTGATTACCGCTATTGGTTTCAGTCTGACCCGAGTACGGTTTATGTAACCGATAGCCCGACCATCACGTTGGATTTTGCGGCCAACGACGGTGCAGATAAAGTTCTTGTTATCGAAGGCCTGCCATCGCTAGTCTTTGGCGATAGCTTCTCCATATCTCTGTCCAATTTGCAGCAATTCGACGGCTCAGTTTACGGCCCGGCCACGAACGCAGCAGTCGTTATCCCCACACTGACTTACATTGCGAATGACGATGAAATGGGCGTGCTCGGACCCGCTCGGTTTGTCTTTGCAGGCAATGTGACTGCTTCTGAAGGCAGCACCGCGATCGTCACCATCAAGCGCAAGGGAGATCCGACAACGGCGCATAATGTTGTGGTCAAGACTCGCCAGGGAACCGCCGTCTCTGGCACGGACTATACCGCCGTTGATACGACGTTGGCCTTCGCAGCAAATGAAATTACCAAAACGGTCAGTATTCCCGTAGCTACCGATAGTGCTTCCGAAGTAAACGAGACTTTCGCGGTTCATATGGAGGTGGTTGACAACGGCGGCACGATTGGTACCCCGGATACAGCTACCGTCACGATCGCTGGAACGGGCCCGCCGGCATCATCAATCCGTGTCATCGATGCCGTTGTAATGGAAGGTAGCACCGTTCAAGTGCATTTTGTCCGGGCGGGCAGTTTGCCAGTGAACGATACTATCAAATATCGGACCATCAATGGCTCAGCGACGGGCGGTGTCGACTTTACGACTGCAAATCCGACAGATTTAGTGTGGAGTTTTGGACAAAATCTTCAGACGATTACCCTGACTACAACACAAGATACGACTGTTGAGGGGGACGAGTACCTTTGGATCTATGCGTATCGCGATGGTTCGGGAAGTCCGGGTTTTACTGATCCGATTGCTCGTATCCGAATCATTGACGACGATGGAACGCCTCCAGGTACTGTTGCGCCGACGTCACCGGTCAGTTTTGCATTTACGGGGAACGTCACGGTCACCGAAGGCCAAACGGCAATGGTGACGATCAACCGCACCGGCGACACAGCGTCGACGCACAATGTGAGCGTGTCCGTGCTGAACGGTACGACGCAGACCGGCGGTTCCGCGGACTATATACCGGTTAGCGACAGCGTGCTGCAGTTCGCCGCCGGCGAGACCAGCAAAACGATATCGATCGAAACTCTCGTCGACGGCGCTTCGGAAATCGACGAGACATTCACTGTGATGATGAATTCCGTGAATAATGGCGCCACGTTTGGATCGCCCCAATCAGCGCTTGTGACCATTACGGGCACGGCTGTGCCGGGATCTCAAATTAGCGTGGGCGATGCCTCTGTGGCCGAGGGGAGCGCGGTAAATGTGACGTTCACACGTACAGGCTCTACCTCGAGCAGTCAGACAATTAAGTATCACACCCGCAATGGCACGGCGGCCTACACGGATTATTCTCCTAGCCATTCCAGCGGCGATTATTCTGATACCGTGACGTTCGGGGCAGGCGTGACGAGCGTTACTAAGTCAATAACGGCGACGCAGGACACGGTAGTCGAGGGAGAGGAGTATCTCTGGATTTACTTGGAGCACAATGGCTCGAACAACCCAGGAATTTCCCAGCCGACCGCCAAGGTGAAGGTTGTCGACGACGATAGCGCCACAAACATCTCAATTGCTGACCAAACCGTGGCCGAAGGGGGAACTGCGACTCTAACCGTAACCCGGTCGGTTGCTGGGTTCTGGCAATACATCCCGTACACCACGGTCGATAGCACGGCTCAAAGTGCAGATGATTATACGTCGAAATCCGGCTACGCGGTCTTCGCGCCAGGTGATACGACCGCCACTATCGAGATTACGACGGCGCAGGATACTTCCGCGGAAGGTGACGAAGCGTTCCTGGTGAATATCACTGCCGGCGACGGATACACCACGCTGACAGACGGTTCGGCCCTGGTAACTATTACCGACGATGATTAGAGCACGGCCATCCATGAATGGAGCGCGTCATTTATCGTTAGCGACGACCCTGCGGTGCTTCCGTAGCGACAGGGTCGGAAGAAGATGCATCTAGAAGGTGTCCGTTCATGCATTCTCTTCGCGCGTATTCGGAAAAGGCATGGGGATTGTCTCCATATCGGCCAGGAGCGAAATAGGCCGCCGCAGCCAACGCCATGAGAGCATCGCCATCGGCCTCCGAGTGCATATACATCTCGCCGTTCGGTCCGTACGCCTGAGAGGCTGCCCATAAGGCCGCCCGCCTATATGTCCAGGGCGGGACAGTCATTTTCTTAAAGATAATAAGTTGCCGCGCGACGTTTGCGTAATTCGAGCATACCTCCGCGCGTTCCATTTGCGCGAGTGCCCGCTCACGTGTTTCTTCGGCCTCAATTTTACGCCTAGCACGTTCCTCTGCTTCTGCAGTGCGCTGTTCCTCGGTTGATGAGGTCTCCCAACCGACGAGACAGGCTTCGTAAACTCGTGTTCCGAAAGCTTGCGATGGCACATCCTTCCAACCAGTGCCCTGAGCCTCCGCCACGATCCGTAGCAATTGTTGAACCGAGTAGTCGTTCCAACCCACCGACCTTGCTTCGGTCTCTATATCCTTCGCCAACTTCTCATGTTTCTTCTGGGACCAATAAGAATTAAAGGCATGTAAGCCGGCGTCTCTCCATTGGCGGCAAACAGCGTAGTGATCCCCAGCCAGCTGTGTTGGAAAGAAACCATCGCCGATTTCTGGCCTTAGCATCGGCGCTGCGGAGAGCGGAGGGGGAGCGTCGGGGGTCAGCGTAAATTCACCTACATTGTAATGATAACCAGGTGGTGCGCAGCCGGCGCACGTCGTGAGGGTTAAGGCTAAGACCGCAAATCGCGTGGCGTTCCGCATGGTTGTCCTCAGGTCAGTAGGGACGTGGACCCTATAATACATATTATAGTGGATAAATTTATAGTATGTATCTGCCCGACGATTGCGTATGAATATGCGCAAACTTGTCGGCGGGAACGTAAAGCGAATTCGCCTGAAAAAGGGGATGACCCAGGAAGAACTTGCCGATTCTTCGGGTTTCAGCCAGCAATACATTAGTGGGCTTGAGAACGGCCTACGTAATCCGACGGTCGTCAGCGTTTATGAAATCGCCGAGGCCCTCGGCGTTAATTATCTCGATTTGCTTCGCCCTTAGGCGAACGCCGGTTCGGATAATAAAATTATCCTGATTGCGCTGGACTTGCTGCTTTGAAGAAGCGGTGCTGTCCCTGTTCCAGGGAGTCAGCATGAACAAATACCGACGCGACCTTATTTGCCAGCTGTTCGCGCTAGCGACCGGCGCGCTCGAAGATCTTCATATCAGAGTGTCCAGGGGCCAGAGTCCACGATTGAGGCCCCGCGATTATCATAATGCAGGACGAGAATTAGGTAAGATCGCAAAAAATCTCGCAGCGATCGCTGCAACAATAGAAATCGCGACACGCGATGAGAAGGTTCCGCGCGTAAGGTCGCGCACCATATCGACCGGGCGTCGTCGTTCGTGATTTAGGTTACGGCGCATGCGCCAGGTTGCTTCGCATCTTGATGACCATCAGCGTAGCCGAACAACGCTTTCACTGACGCGAACGGCGCTCGTCGAGACGTACCCGCAGTCGGAATACATTTATGGAAGATGGGATACGATATTCGGTGCCTGGAAGCGTACTACCGAAGGCATCACAGAGTTTGTGCCGAACTTCGCGTTTGAGCATGTTCGTCCATTTGGGCAATGCGTCGAGGCAGAGTTTTGGTACGGAACGCCAGGGCGGCGCGTAAGGATCGATAAGATTCTTGAAGACTACCAAGACTTGTTTTCGCTCGATGTTTTTGATTTTCCAGATCCTGAAGGGTCGCCCGACGAAGTCAGCGCGTATCTCGAGTTGATGCCCCAGCGGTTCCAGCAGTCCACCGCGGCGCTCGCCCAATCTTCGTGGCTTGGCTTAGAAGCCTGTTGGTTCTTCGAAGCATTTTCCGACTGGTTGATGGAGCGGCGCTGGCATGGACGATTTGCGAGCTTGATGTGGCTGCTTGGAGGTGCAGCGAGCCTATCGCGTCACCAGAGACGCTTGTTTCATGAGCGGATATACCGGGACGACCCGTTAAGCCTCCTGGCGGACTTCCTCACCGCATCGGAAGCTACGTCTTGTATCAAACTACTTAAGAAACTTATTGGCGGTGCCCTCGATAGAAGCGACGCATCCGCGTTGTGTGCGCTGGTCCGGTCGCCTCAGAAGATAAGAACCCTGTGGTACCTGAGCGACATCAAAGTTGAATCGCTCCGAACCCTTGCGGCCCTGCCAACATGGCTCTCGCGACCAAAGGCGATAGCCGGCGTTCTAAACGGCGGTTCGGCTGCATCTGCATTCCTCAAGCGTATTCGCAAGCATCCGCTGCTGGATACAACGGTCCAGACTTCGATCGCGAAGCAGATGGAGGCCGTAAGGGGTAGGTCTGATATCGAGGATATGACGGAGCGATGGGAACGCCGACTTGCCGCTGCGGCTCCGTTCCCACGCCCACCCGTACTTCTTCCGCAGCCCTTTGAGCCAATCGATACGTTCCGCAAGCTCCAGCACGAGGGCCGGCGAATGAATAATTGTTGCGTAGAGTATTTCGCAAAGATCCTGGCGGGTAAGTCCTACTTCTATCATTGGGGCGGACTCGTACCGGCCACGGTGCGCCTACGGCGCGGCTCGACCGGCCAATGGGTACCCGTAGACATAAGCGGGTTTGGGAATGCCGCCCTTTCTCCCGCTTTCATCGAAGTAATTCGGCAAATGGTTACTCGTGTCGCCTAAATCGGCCCCTATGCGGATCACAAAAATATTGTTCTGCCCACAATACGCAATGGAATGATCCTGCCTTTCGCTTGATCTAGAGCGCGAAGGAAGCGTGCATGCGGTCCATCGGCAATTTCGCCGATAAATAGGAGGATCGCATGACTAAGCAAAAAACGAAGAAAAAGCCCAAAAGTAAATTGAGCGCCGCTGTAGGCCGTCCTTCGCAGTCAGTGGAGCAGCGCAAATCAAAAGCGGCGATTTGTATCGACCTCCTCAAGCGCAAGGGCGGAGCAAGCATAGATGATCTAAAGAAGGCGACCGGCTGGCAGTCGCATAGCGTGCGCGGCTTCTTATCAGGAAAAATTAAGAAGACGGCTGGTTTAAAGCTCACTTCGGAAAAGGCCGCAGATGGGGTCCGCCGGTATCATGTCCAACCCGTCTAAGAAAAGTTCGACGCCATCCGTTCCGACCTTGCGGCGGGTGGCGGTTCTTGAGGCAACTGACTTGCCTGCAAAACTCGCTCATCTCTCAGGCCTGTCCCTGGACGACCTGAAGTCAGCCTGGACCAAAATCATCGGCGGTTCGCCACCAAAGAATACTCGGCGGGAATATCTGCTTCGCGCCATTGCCCACGAGTTTCAAGTCGGTGTGCACGGTGGTATTGGAAAGACCTTGTATCGCGCTTTGATGAAGGTCGCGGACGCAAAAGCGGGCGGAGGCCTGGAGGCGGCGACGCAGACGCGATCGCTCAAGGCCGGTGCTCGCATCTACCGCGAGTGGCGAGGCGCCGTCCATGAAGTAGAAGTGATCGACGGCGGCTATCGCTTCCAAGGTGTCGTCTTCAAGAGTCTGTCGGTCATCGCCCGCCAGATCACCGGCACCCGATGGTCCGGGCCGGCTTTCTTCGGCTTAAAAAATAACGGTGAGAGAGGTCGTAATGCGCTCTGACCATAAGGACCTGATGTGCGCGGTTTATACTCGTAAGTCTTCTGAAGAGGGCCTTGAGCAAGCTTTCAACTCTTTGGACGCTCAGCGTGAAGCCTGCGAGGCGTATATCGCCAGTCAGCGTCACGAAGGATGGCGGCTGGTACCCAAGCAATATAACGACGGCGGCTTCTCCGGCGGGAATATGGAGCGTCCCGCGCTGGAGGAACTTATGGCCGATATTAAAGCGGGCAAAGTCTCAGTCGTTGTTGTTTACAAGGTCGACCGGCTTACGCGATCCCTCGCGGATTTTGCAAAGTTGGTTGAACTATTCGACGCGTACGGCGTCTCATTCGTCTCGGTGACGCAGCAATTCAACACGACTACTTCGATGGGGCGCCTTACTTTAAATGTTCTCCTTTCCTTTGCTCAGTTCGAACGCGAAGTAACCGGCGAGCGGATTCGCGACAAGATCGCGGCCTCCAAGCGCAAGGGCATGTTTATGGGAGGCGGATATCCGCTCGGATACGACCTTCAGGACCACCAACTGGTCATAAATGAGGTCGAAGCCGAGCAGGTGCGGACGATCTTTGCGCTGTACCTCGAACTCAAGTGTGTTCGTCGTATGGAAGCTGAGTTGATCAAACGGGCCATTTATTCAAAACGGCGCGTCAGCGGAACCGGCCGCGCGACGGGCGGAACCCGCCTTGGACGTGGCCATCTTTATTACATCCTCAAAAATCGTACCTACCTCGGCGAAATTGTTCACAAGGGTCAGATCTACGAAGGGCGGCATTCGGCGATAATTGCACGGTCGACCTGGGACGAAGTCCAGGCGCTCTTGAACAAGAATGGAAATGATCGTGCCTCCGGGCAGAAGGCCAACCATACAAGCCTACTGGCTGGGCTTCTGTTTGATGATCGCGGAAATAAGCTGACGCCCTCCCACACACAAAAGGGGGCCGTCAGATATCGCTACTACGTGTCTTGGGCAGTCGTTCAGAACCAACTGGATCGGTTGGGTTCAATCAAACGGGTGCCGGCCGAAGAAATTGAGAGCCTCGTCGTCGATCAGGTGCGGGACCTTTGCTCCAGCGACGAAAATCTGAGACGTGAGCTGTCGCGACTAGAACTGGACCTAGATGCGCAGCAGGCGCTGATCGGGGACATCCGACGCTACACAGCGAAATTCGAAGGCGAAACCGCCTGGACTGATCTCACTCGGGTTATCGTTCAGAAGGTCATCGTTGGGCCAACCCAAGTTAAGGTGACGGTCGATCTGCAAAAGGCCATCGCTGCGTTAGAAAGCGACACGCCGACCGGTCTTCCTGGGGTGTCCGCTACCAGGCCGTTAATCGTAGATTTGATCGTGGCTGTCCGTGTGACACGGTCCGGGCGTCAGAAGTCTATGATCACCCTGGACTCTGATGGAGCACATAGGCTCATCAACGCAAACTTAGTCCTCGCGGTCGCACGCGCAACGAAATGGGATCGAGAGATCCGAGCAGGGGGAGCACTGAGTGAACTCGCCCGGCGTGATGGCGTAAGCACGACGTATGCGACTCGCATCATGCCGCTCGCCTTCCTAGCGCCGGACATCGTCCAAGCCATCTATGAGGGACGCCAGCCGCTCGGCCTAAAGGTCAAAGCGGCGTCGGCGAATTTGCCGCTCGACTGGGCCGCCCAAAGGCGTGTTCTCGGCTTCCCCGCCCGATAACTTTATTATCGACTGATTCTCCCGGAGAGGTCGCTCGCGAGGGATGTTGCGGTGCGTGGTGGCGGACGCCTAACTGCCGGAAGCGAGCGGGTTAGGCGCAACGAATTGCGCTCGAAAGTGCCCTTCAGAGAAAATGGGCCCCATCTCGCCCAACATCGCACTTATAAGTACGTGCAACGCAATCCGCGGGGCGGGGAATAGCCGATAATGTTTTGAATTGTGGGAATTTTTCAGTCGCGGCGGAGAGAAAGTTCTCCCCTGTGAGACTGGATGGCTGGGGCGCTAGGAATCGAACCTAGGAATGTCGGTACCAAAAACCGATGCCTTACCGCTTGGCGACGCCCCAACGCGCCGGACACTATGCAAAATAGGCGCGGGCCGCAATCGTCAAAAAATGGCGGTTTACCAATGCGGTGCGGAAAAGCGGGTCCCGGTTTTCCGGATCGCATCGCATTGCATTTAAAGGGCTTTAAGGGCTTCGACCACCAGAGAGGGTGTCAGCACCTGGGGCAGAATCTTAGGTTCGGCCTTCGGTGAGTACAACACGTAGAGCGGCACCCCGTCGCGGCCCAGCTTATGCAGAGCGCCGGCGATCTCGGCGTTGCGGTTGGTCCAATCGCCCTTCAGGTAGGCGACATTCTGGTCCTTGAGCGCCGCGACCACTTCCGGCCGGGAGAGGGCGACTTTCTCGTTCACCAGACAGCTGATGCACCAGGCGGCGGTGAAGTTCACGAACACCGGACGGCCTTCGGCCTGCAATTGGGCGAGGCGCGCCTCCGAATAGGCTTCGTAATTCGTGGCCGGCGCGGCGGCCTGGGTGCTGGCGGTCATCGGCGCCTGATCGCGCAGGGCGGCGATCGACGCCAAGGCAATCGCGATGGACGCGACAGCGGTCACCTTGGCCCACATCTGGGCGCGCGGGCCCGACATGGCGGCGGTGCCCCACAGCCACGCGGCGAAGCCCACGAACACCAAGCCTGCGAGCCCCACGGCGAAACCGGCCGCGTCGACTTGTTGTGAGAGAACCCACACCAGCCACGCCGCCGCGCCATAAAGCGGGAACGCGAGGACCTGTTTCACGCGCTCCATCCACATCCCGGGACGCGGCAGACGCCGGGCGACGCCGGGCACGAAGCTGATGACGAGGTAGGGGAAGGCGAGACCGAGCGCGAGCGCTTCGAAGATCAGCACGGTCATGACCGGCGACTGCGTCAGCGCGAAACCGAGCGCCGCGCCCATGAAGGGCGCCGTACACGGCGTCGCCACCACGACGGCAAGCAGGCCGGTGAAGAACGAGCCGCTGGCGCCGCCGCGCGCGGTCAGGCTTTGTCCTACGCCGAAGGAGCCGCCAATGGTGAACACGCCGGACAGCGAGAGACCGAGAGCGAGCATGATGAACGCGAGGGTCGCGACAAACGGCGGCGATTGGAGCTGGAAACCCCAACCGACCGCGCTTGATCCGGCCCGCAAGGCGAGGAGGGCCGCGACAAGCACACCGAAGGCCACCATCACGCCCGCGGTATAAGCAAGGCCGTCACGCTTCAAGGCGCCCGGATCCTCGGCGCCGCGCGTGATGAAGCTCATGGCTTTCATCACCAGCACCGGCAGCACGCACGGCATGACGTTGAGAACGAGGCCGCCGGCAAAGGCGAGCAGGAGCGCCAACGCCAACGACATTGCTTCCACCGGCGGCGCGCTCGCGGCGGCGCCCGCGGCGATGGGCGCGGAAATCTCGTATCCGGCGGCGCTGGCCCCGCCCGCCTGCACGACCAGGAGGCCGTTGAGGGCTTTCACGGTGGCGGCCTTTTCGCCGGTCGGGATTGCAAGGCGCAGTTCGTTGTTGTTGATCTCCAGCCCTTGCGGCGCGGCGTTGACGATGACGCCTTCGTCGTAGGGGAAGAACACCGCGCCCGTGACCTTGTCGCCGTGGTCCGGGCGGGCGGTGATGGTGAGGATGCCATTGCGAACGCTCGCGTTCGCGGGCCACGTCGCAGGCTGCGGCAAGGCCGTGCGCGAGGCCGCGATCATCTCGCTGTAGTTCGTCTCGATCCCGCCGGGCCCGACCGTCAGCCGCAGGCTGAGTGCCGCATCCTGCGGAATACAGATGTCGGCGCAGACCAGCCAGTGGGCGACGGGGTTGATCTTCAGTTCGCCCGCCGGCACCTGATCGCTGATCCGCAGTTCGGTGAGCAGCAAAACGGTGTCGTGATAGCCGAAGTTCATGAGGTCGCTGAACGGGATGCGTTCCGGTGTCGGCCACTGGATCGGACCCGCGGTGACGCCTTCGGGCAGATTCCATTCGATCTCGGCCGGCAGCCCGGAATCGCCGGGCGTGCGCCAATAGGTATGCCAGCCCGGGATCATGTCGAGCTCAAGGGCCACCCAGATACTCTTGCCGGGCTCGACCGCCGTGCGATCGACAATGAAAGCCGCGCGGCTTTGGTCGGATTTGAAGACATCCTGAGCCGAAGCCGCGCCAACAAAGGCGACCAGAACCAGAAGGGCCGAAAGGCCGAGGCGGACGAGGCGGGCAACCGTATTCATCATGATCCGGAACATACGGGACTAAAGGGGCCGGGCAATTCACAAAGCCCGGCGCATATCATACCCCGTCTTGAGGGCCGTAGGGGCCGAAAAAGCCCTGTTACAGAGGGGCTTGGCCGTTACTGAAGCTTACATAAGGTTGGGGCTTACAGCAGCGGCGCGGGGGCCACCCACCAGCCCGGCCGGGCGGCTTTCAGGGCGGCGGCGGCGGCGTGCGCGGCCTGGGATTCCCCATAAAGCCCGAAACAGGTCGGTCCGCTGCCGGACATCCGGGCCAGGAGGCAGCCTTGTGTCTCCTCCAGCGCCGCGCGCATCTCGGCGATCCCGGGCATGACCTCCTCCGCCGGGGCGGCCAGGTCATTGCGGCCGTTCTTGAGCGCGCGGGCAAGGTCGGCGGCCGTGGGAAGCCCCGCGTAGATCGCTTCGGGCTGCGGCGCCGAATAGCGGCCGCCGAGCGCGCCGAACACGGTCTTGGTCGCCAGCGGTGTATTGGGGTTCACCAGCACCAGCCATGCGGACGGAAGATCAGGGGCCGGGGTCAGCAGCTCGCCGATACCGCGCATGAAGGCCGGGGCCCGGCGCAGGCACACCGGAACATCGGCGCCTAATTTGGCTGCGAGGTCGGTGTCCGCGAGTTGGGCGAGGTTCTCGTCCCAGAGCTGCGACAGCGCGATCAGCGTCGCCGCCGCGTCCGACGATCCACCGCCGATGCCCGAGGCAATGGGGAGATTCTTCTCGAGGGTGATATGCGCACCTTCTTTCCGGCCGGTGACGGCGAGGAGGTGGCGGGCGGCACGCGTGACCAGATTGTCGCCCTCGCCGGAGAGACCCTCGGAATAGGGACCGGTGATGTCGAGGCGGATATCATCGGCGCGGCGCACCCTGATCCAGTCGCCGGCGCCGGCGAAGACGACGAGGGAGTCGAGCAGATGATAACCGTCCGCGCGGCGTCCGCAGACGTGCAGCGTGAGATTGATCTTGGCCGGCGCGAAGACGGAGAGGGGGGCGGTGGCGGAGGTCATGGGACAAAGACGTAGCACAACACGCCGCGGTCATCCCGGGCCTTATGTCCAGGGGCCAAGGTTTCAAGACTGGATTGATGCAGACACGGCGGCGTTCGCGGCGTGGGATGGCGCTTCACCATCCTGGCCCCCGGACTTTCGCCGAGGGTGAAGGCCTGAGTTTTGGATGCGCCTTGGTGTCCATTCCGCGACGCCGGGCATGACCAGAAAACAAGAGCGCCGCGCCTACTTCGACGCCAGACCCTGCTCGAGTTTTTTGGTGATCGCGGCGCGCTGGGCGTCTTCGACGTCGAGGATGAGGGCGCGCTGCCACTGGTAGCGCGCTTCCACGCGGCGGCCGACCTTCCACAACGCGTCACCAAAGTGTTCGTTGATGGTGGCGTCGGCGGGCGCGGCTTCGACGGCTTTCTCGAGATGCACCACGGCTTTGTCGTATTCGCCGAGGGTGAAGAGCATCCATCCGAGGCTGTCGATGATGTAGCCGTCGTCGGGGCGCTTGGTGTAGGCGAGCTCGATCAGGCGGCGCGCTTCCTTCAGTGCGGCGACCGCGTCGTTCGCGAGCAGACTGAAATCCTGGGAATAGCGTCCGCTGCTGTTGCCCGTGCCGCGCTTGTCGTACACGAACACGCCGATCCCGTGGGCCGGCAGCAGGCGCTGGAAATAGTTGTAGATCACCGCGGAATTGGCTTCGGAACCATGCACCAGCACGGCGATGGGAGCCGGCCCGTCGCCAGCTGGCAGCACCAGTCGTCCAGCCAGTTCCTCGCCGTCCCCGCGAAAGCGGGTGTCGGTCGTCGCAAAGCTCAGGCGCTGGCTGGCGTGGCCGTCGAAGATCAGCACGGGATGCGCGCACCTGCCGGCGTCGATCGGCGTCGGGTCAGCGGTGTTGCTCCAGCCGGCGCGTGCCTGCCAGCGGCCCTGTTCGTCGCGCAGCAGG